>DAIDKD010000073.1 GCA_027451065.1 Bacillaceae bacterium
GTCGATATTCGGGATGGCAAAATAGTCGGAGTAAAGCTAAGATAGTATGTTTGAATGGAACTTCTGCTCCTGTTCCTATGTCAAAATGTAGATTTCATCAGTGAATTTCAGAACTAGAGGATGAGCCGATAAGCCAAAAAACAGCTTATCGGCTCATCCTCTAGGATTTTCTTATTTCAATTCCATTCTACGTATAAACAACCACGATAAACTTATATTCACTAAAGCAGAGATGATAAAGAATATACTAGCTAAGTGAGCGTTGGCTCCCCCATCAAAAATACCGACATACATCAATAGGACTTCTATTATTTTCTCCATCAGACCTGGAATAAAATTATTCAGCAACATAATAAGGGGGCCGATAACAACAAAGAAAGCAAGCAAAATGAGCTTTGTTCGTTTTGTTACTGCATTTAAAACAACAGCTACCAACCAACTGAGAGACATCATTAGTAAGATGGCACTGAAACACCAAAGGAATCGTGACATGATATTTCCTTCATAAATCAGATTGAAAAGTAGGAAATTTTGAGCAAATTGTTCAGATATCATCACAAAAATTGTTGTAATGAGTGACCAAACGATAGCCAGAGAGAATGTTGATATGGTACTTGCCACAAAGAATGTTGAGCGTGCTACCCCATTAATCAAAGAAAAGTTAAAAGCCTCGCTAAACATATAGGCACCGATTATACATGCCCAAACGAGCGTTACTATTTCAATGCTGCCCCCTACGACGTTGTTAGCTTTCAAAATAATTCCTATGATTAGATTGATTACAAGAATCAAAGAAAAAATAATCGTCTGCGTTGTTAATAGTGATAACTGATATTTGGTTGTTGCGACTAGTCTATTTTTATCCATGCCTATTCTCCTTTAGTATTTCTACATAGGCTTGATTCAAGCTCTGCCCGTTTGCAGTAAGGTCTTTGACAGTGCTATTTTTAACAATCTTCCCTTTCGAAATAATAACAACATCTTCTAACACTCGCTCTACCTCATCAATGAGATGCGTTGCGATAATCATTAAATTTTTATGCTCGCGTTGGTGTTCTAACAATGCATCATAAAATACTTCCCTATACAGTGAATCAATCCCTAGGACTGGCTCATCTAGAATCATGACTTCTACGTTACTCGCTAAAGCAGTCACAACTTTTAGGATTGTCGTGTATCCAGTTGATAGACTGCTTACCTTTTTCTTTGTATCTAAATCAAATTTATCAGCCAAGGAATGAGCATAGTCTATATCAAAAGATTGATAAAAGCATTTCTCCCATTTAAATAAATCTTTTATTTTCATATCTCTAGGAAATTTAGCCTTCGCGGTCACACAAAAAACTTTCCCTTGAGCTTGCTCATTTTCTTCAGCCTTCAGTCCGTCTATTAGAACGGTTCCTTCTGAAGCAAAAACTCGGTTGGTAATGATGTTGATTAAACTGGTTTTACCAGCCCCATTATTTCCTAGTAGTCCATAGACTTTATTCATTTCAAAATCAAGTGATATGTTATCTAAGGCTAGGCTCTTTCCGTAACGCTTTGTTAAATTTCGTATCTCAATCATTTTTATACCCCACATTTCTTATTGACTATAAAAGAACATAGCACATATTCCGGAAAAGCGCATTATTAATTTATTCAAAAAAGTAAGTGAACTTGACTAGTATGGTGATTTATTCATTACGTGGGGTACATTATGAATCATACTCCACAGTAAAATCATCACTCTCAAAATAAATAAGGTCACCACTCTCATAATGCCAAATCACCTGAACTGCTGTCGGTTGCTTTATTCCATTTATTGTTTGATAGTTCCCAAAAACGATGGACCATGGCACTTGCTGAGAAGAACCATCTATTTCAACATTGGGTCGTTCATCGGTTGTAAAAGAAAGCAGTTCTCCTTTTTCACTGAAAGTAAATTCACCACTTGCTGAAATACCATAATAGGAAATTGTTGCTTTTACATGTGTATCATCAATGGCTTCCCAAGTAATGTAATCTTGTAAAAGAACACTTGGAACAAGGAAAGATTCTCCAAGGATTGTAAGTAAACTCCCTTTATCCAGCTCCTCTCCCATTTCATGAAACAGCGGGATTACTTTCCCAAGTACCCCTTTCATGCTGCCAACACCATCAACAAAGGAATCCCCACCTTGAAACGGAATACCATACATTGTAGTGTCAACAAATGCGAGTCGTGCAGGTCTTTCCACAAAAATGTATAGTGGGTAATCAATCTTCACTTTTGGTTTATCGGCTGATAGGACAAAATCAACATCTTTAAAGTCCACTTTCATATAGGACATTTTCGGAGTGCCAATATATCCACAATACTCAAAATACCTTTTTACAGGAAGTGGAAATTTTTTTATATCATCCCATGTAAAAACTTCATGAATAGCTTTTGTTTTATCAATTTGTTCTGTCACAGCTTTGTTAAAATCTGATTTGACTTTAGAATATGGAATATTGAAGAATATAACAACTCCAATTATTAATATGATGAAAATAACGAAAATGATTTTCACCCACATGGCCTGTCACTCCTTTTTGTTCTCTATACTACTACGCTCCATCTCTACAACGTTTTCAGCTAACTTAACAACACCGTCATACAACCCATCTGTCAACGATTCATCAAAACTATCAAATAACTTTTCCATAAACTGCAATTCTTGTTCATCTCTGTCTTCAAAATAAGTAATGCATTCAGATGTAAGAGT
Organism: Bacillaceae bacterium; assembly: GCA_027451065.1. Lineage (GTDB taxonomy): Bacteria > Bacillota > Bacilli > Bacillales > Bacillaceae_G > DAIDKD01. The sequence continues at coordinate 2,730 of DAIDKD010000073.1, forward strand.
AATTCTGACCATTCGTGCATCATTCGGGTCTTTTGTTAGCGAAACAAGCCCTCGCTTTTGCAAAATAGTTGCCATCTTTTTCACATTTTGCCTAGAACTTCCAATTATTTTGGCAACTTCACTTAATGTAGGAGATGGGTGCTCACTCTTAGAAATAACCGCTATGAGCAGCCACTGTTTCGTTGTAATATTTTCATCTAGCTTGTCTCCAAGAATTTGTAACCTGTTCGCCAAAGCGAAGATACTACCAAAGATGAAAGCTTGTTTATCAAGTTTATCCATTTATATCATTCCTCCTAACCTAAAAGAGTAACTGGTTACATATATTATACGTAATCAGTTACTCTTTTGTCAAAGAAATATATAATTCGTCTATATTTGTGATAGTGTACTGGCTATCAAAATTATCGTTATAATTACATACATCCATATAGAAAGTCAACTGTTTTTACAATCCCATCCACATCAATGATTGTCAAACTATCAGCAGATGTGTGCAGAACAGATTCCATCAATGAAAAAATATTTGTTGCAGTAATCGCAATTGCTGGGACACCAGCAGAGGCATAAATCATGTGGTCCCCCATAGGCCAAGGATCTATTTTTTCAATATCGGACATGTCGGCGGCAAATCCATCAATCTTCTTTTCTAATTCTTCCGGACATTCGTAGAAAGAGTATGAAATATTGCTATCTTTCATACCTACTCCATCTACATTAAAGGCGCAAATATATTCTTCAGGATGGGAAAGGTAACTTGACATATACACCACCTCACCTGGAATGGAATAATAATCTTCACCGTTAAACAGGGAAAATTCAATTCGATACGGAAATTCTTTGCCGGCAACTTTTTCTGCAAGTGCCAGCAGCGTCGCAACACCAGAGCCATTATCCAAAGCACCTGGAGTGGTAGGTTTTGTGTCAATATGTGCAGAAAATGATATTTTTTGAGCTCCTGCCCCATACGTTGCAATGACATTGGCAGCAACAGAAGGAATCCGTTCTGTGTGGAGCTTTAATGATACATCTTTGCTGTTTAAAAACGTATTGAGCAAGTCACCTTTTACCGTAGCACAAGGAATTTCAAAATCTCCATCTTGAATAATAGGAACGGGAACATCTGCCAGAAAGCTTACTGCAATAATAGCCAGTGGATTTTTTTCTTCCAATTGTCGAATGATTTCCTTATGTTCTTCTGGATTCCAAAAAGTAAAATTTTTCGGCATAAGCGGCTCTTTACAAAGCTCTCCGTATATCACAGCGATTTTATTATGCAAATCAGCACTTTTTAAATCATCTATCGTTTCTAAACAAACCAATTCCCCACTAACATCACATGGAAGAGAGTATTCAGCAGCGCTTACCTCAACCTCTTCACCATCTACAATGAGGGAAGCACCTTCGTTTTTCCAATCCATACATGGAAATTCTTGTAATGCTACTTCAAATCCCAGTTTATCAAAGACTTCCGCAGCGTAATGGACAGCAGCTTTATTCTCCTCTGAGCCAGTTGGTCTTGCCCCAATCACATCACACAATTCAATCAGATGTTGGTTGATTAACTCTTTCGTTGATTTCATAATAACATCACTCCCATTTCCCTTGATATCCTTATGATAAACCTGACAATGTAAATTTTCTTGACTTTCCTTGTGAATCGTTATACATAAATTAAGTATTTTTCATTCAATTACGATATACTGAAATAAAGAAAAACAATGAAAGCTGTGGTGAACTGTATGGCTGATTTAGAACATGCAAAAGCTGTGACGCGGATGCAGGATTATATTGATTCACACCTGAAAGAGCCTATTACACTGCGCGCTCTTGCTGCGGAGGCTGGCTATTCTCCCTGGCATAGTGCAAAAATGTTCAAAGAATATACAGGAAAAGCGCCTTTTGAATATATCCGTATGCTACGGTTATCAAAAGCCGCACTAATACTCCGTGATGAAAAAAGGAAAATTGTTGATGTAGCAATGGATTTTGTTTTTGATACACATGAAGGATTCACCCGTGCTTTCAAAAAACAATTTGGGGTACAGCCAAAAATCTATCAAAAAAACACCCCGCCTATACAACTGTTTACCCCATATCCTGTGCAGGAATACTATCAGATGGGTCAGAAGAAATGTAATTTACCGCCCCTTTCAAAGAATTTTCATGTCCACATCATGAACTTCCCAAAGCGCAAATTAATTTTGAAACGCGCCCAGGTTGCTGACAATTATTTTGATTATGTAAACGAAGTAGGATGCGATGTTTGGGGAATGTTGACCAGTGTGAAGGAAGCCCTTTATGAGCCAGTGGGAATGTGGTTGCCGGACAAATTCAGACCACCAGCAACATCTATCTATGTACAAGGTGTGGAAGTGCCAGATGATTATTCAGGTTCCATTCCAGATGGATATGAAATGATTGACCTGCCAGCCTGTACCATGATGATGTTCCAAGGCAATCCTTATGATGAAGATCGATTTGATGAGGCGATTGTGGAGTTATCTAGAATAATCAATGACTATGATCCAATGCCGAACGGATACACATGGGCGGACAGTGATGCACCACGTATACAGCTAGAGCCAGAGGGGTATAGGGGATATATTGAGGCGAGACCAGTGAAGTCTATCATTTGATATAAGATAAGTGGATTGTTTTGGGGATGAGAATGGCGTGGTGTATTGTTACTATTCTCAACCACGAAAAAAGAGGTTTTATGCCTTTTTAAAGCATAAATACCTCCCTTTTTCTCAAGCATCATGCCTGACTACTTGATTAATGTTAGTGTATCCATGGAATTACAATTCTAGAACTGATTTTTTAAGAAGAACGTCGATACCGACTATTCTTATACATCATGATAATAAGAGCTTTTCTGAAAACACCCCAATTACTTATGACTAGGTAAATTATATATAAATCTATATTGTTTTGTCAATATTTCTTTCAATTATTTTCCAGAAAATTCTTAACCAAATCTTTTTCAATAATTTTACTATCGAGATATTTATAATAACTTCTTTGAATCGCTTTAAAATTATCTTTATGTTTCGCATTCGTATAAATGAGATAATAACAATAAGTAATTAAGTCAATTACTTGAGTAAATGCATTAGAGCATGAATCAACTATGATAGGTTCCGTCCAAAATTCACCTGAATTAAATTGATGAATTTTTTCAACAAACATATCTCTTATTCCAGAATCTAACCTATCAAGAATTAATGCTCCCTTTTCTCCTTTGCCCTTTAGCCATTCGTGATACTCAATGATAATATAATCAATCATTTTTTCAACAACAGCAGTATCAGTAGCTTGAATACCATTTCTCTGATAGTAATCGATTACATCTTGCTTATCAACTTTAAACATAAAGATATTCTCAATGAAAGGATTCATTGCTATTAATATATCATTTACTGTTTTAAAAATACCTTGTGCATTTGCATATTTCCATGGGTTTTCCTTTTTCTTCTCTTTCTTCGGATTAAATATTTCTACAGCATGTATTTCAAATTGATTAAGCATGCTATACATTCTTTTAGCTTTTTCTTCAGGAGGAAGCTCTTTAAATTCTTTCCTCATTAGTTTTTGAAGATACGCCCTTGCAGCCTGATACACTTTCTTATATTCAATTAAGAAATCATAGACAGCTCCACTGTCCATTATCATTCCTCCGAATATAAGCACTTTTTGACCTGAATCTGAAATTAAACCTTTCCCTGATTCATCCATAAATAAGAATTCCATCTATAATTCTCCTCTAAAAAAGTGACATCTCTCAATATATATTTACATTCTATACATCATCGTTTGAAACAGACAGCGAGAGAATCTGTCCGTTAATTTGTTCAACCGGAATTTCGGCCTCGGCGGGTGTGTTATTTTTCAAAGCCTTCTCGTACCTATAGGCAAGCTTAAATTCTTTTTCCTATTGGTAATACTTTCATTCAAATCTACATGGAATTCTCGTTCCTTACAAACTAAGAAACTCCTCAATTCCTGTTGCTAGTTCCTTATTGTCTGCCAGATTTTCAACAATATATATAGGTACTGATACCCTGCCAGCCAATCTTTCACCTATTTTTCGAGAGGTAAAAATAGCGTCGCATTTGATAGTAGGTGCTGTCGCGACATCAGTGTTCTCCACAATTCCTGAAATCCCTTTTTCTACCAACACTTCTTTTAATAATATTTTCAAAAATACACTTGTCCCGATTCCTAGATTACATACTACTAAAAATTTCAACTTTTTCACGTTACAATCCTCTCATCTCTTAGCTATTTTGTATTCAGTCCATGGCCCATCATCTTGTCTTTCGTAACTCGAATATACCTTTGAATCAGTATTATATGTTAAAAGGGGGACTATTTTACTTCTAATTGTTTTTCCATCAATGAAAAAGTGACTCTGCCTATCCCAGAAAACTCTCCCTAAGTAACTTTCATCATTAGCAACATCAGCGCTTGATACATGCCCCGCTATAATATCCTTATAAAAAGCACCTGTTTCAGCAGGACTTTTCCAAATGAAATCATTAGGATCTGTTAATTGTTTCCAAAGTTCCTCATATTCTTCACAAATACCTGCATGGACATATATTTGATTCTCCGTTTCAAAAAAACGTGGGTCCTCTTTCTTTTTAAAAAGCCATTCTAGCAATTCATGATGATTTTTTTTGATTTCTTGTGCGATAAATTCAAGCATGTCATAAACCTTCAAGTGATATGGATTACTTTCTATATAAGAAAATTGCTCGTCAGTAAAAAAACTTTTAATTGTTATGTAGTATTCATCAGAAGATATCCATCTTACTGCATCTCGAGGATTATCCAAAAAATCAAAGAACATTTCTTCGTGATTCCCAAGTAAAACAACCACTTGCTTAGGATATTGATCTTCTAGTTCCTTGATATGATAGAGTACTTTACTGCTATCTTCTCCTCTATCAACATAGTCTCCAAGGAGAATCAATTTATTTTCTTCATTAGCATCCAAATCTACTAGGTTTAATGTTTCAATCATTGCCTCATAACATCCATGAATATCGCTAATAGCGTATATTGTAGCCATTTATTTCTCCTTATAAAACTTTTTACACGGAAACTCAAAAATATTGCGAAATCTCTTTTTTCATCATTTGAAGCAGTAGTAAGCCTAAATGTCACAAGCTAGTCAACCATAAATTACTTGGTCCAACCCAAGACTTTTCTTATTTTAACGTAAAAAACGCACATGTTGAATTTGACCATTTTCTACCCGGTACACCGCCACAACATGAGACTCTCCATCATTTCCAGCTCGCCCCGTCACACGTTCCTCATCCAGAACATAATTCCCGACAACTGTACGCGAAACCAAACGGCAAAACAAGTCCGGCGATGCCTCAAACATCCTTTTGTAAGACTCATACATCGTTTCTTGTCCCTGCATCATCACATTCCCTTCGCCGTCTTCTACCACACAGTCCTCGGCAAAATTCACAATAAACGCTTCAATATCCCCTTGATTATAAGCCTTCAGCTGATTGACAACCGGTAGTTCCACCTCAGAAACCGCCTCCTCCAGCACCTTCCCCATATAATACTCATCTACAAATACCTCGTCCACCAACATCGACGCCTTCTTCATACCCTCAACCACAAAACCATGCTTCAAATACAATCGCAGCCCTGCTTCATTGGTCGTCATCACCGTCAACTCCAAGCGTTTCAGCCGCTCCTCACGCGCCCATTCATCCAAACGTTTAAAAAATTCCGAACCAATTCCTTGCCTTTGAAACTCCTTCTGAATCCCAATCACCACATAAGCACTATGCTTCTTACGATTAACCACGCCTTTTTGCGCTGAAATAAATCCAACAATCTCTCCATCATGGTCAGCAGCTAGCAAAAAATCAGCATTCTGAATCAAACTTTCCATACGTTTGAAATCTTCCAATCTCTCATCCGGCTCATACATCATAAATGTAGTCTCTTGATCCAAAGCTTTCTGCAGCTTCCAAAATTTTTCCGCATCCGCTAACTCAAATTTTCTAATCAACATAAGTAAATTCCTCCTGTATAACTGAACAACCAAAAGTTCTTCAAAAATAACTCTTTTGTAACATTTTATAGCATCTTTTAAATCAGCTAAAATAAAAAGGAGTATAGAATAGATATTGTTCTATCAAAAATCTACAAAACAAAGAAAACCCCAGCCTCATAAAAGAATCAGCTTTTTTTATATCCTCTGCAATTTTTAAAAAAGCCCCCCTATGAACAGCACTCCAAAAGTTAAGAATTTTAAGTCTAGCTTTTAGGTGCCAACTATCTTTCAGTCATTGACATTTACTTACCATCAAATAATTTAATATATTCTGAGATGGAACGTGTCATTTCTTTTGAAAAGTCAGAATCATATTTACGCTTGTAGAAAGCATGTACCCACTTTGCAAAATCAAATGAAACATTTGGTGTTAATGCCGCCCTGTCTTCAAACATAGACCTCAGCTCAGCACTATCCATTTTATGATATGCATTTTCGTGGACAATATATTTCTTATCAAAACGCTTTGGTTTAGAACGATTTTTCTGTTGCTCTGTTGGATGGCCAAAAACAATCATCGTTACAGGAAATACATATCTAGGAAGGTTTAACAATTCTTTGTGATATTCAAACTTCTCCATAATGTCTCCAATATAGCACGACCCTATCCCTAAGCTTTCAGCTGCAATCACTGCATTTTGCGCAGCAATTAAAGCATCATTACAGCCTAACAGCAATTCACCAACGCCTGGTTTTCTAGGATTTTCTTCAACAATTGAAAACGTATCAATCCATTTTTGATAATCTGCGCAGAAGATTAGCGCCATTTTTGCTTTCGCAATGAAAGGTTGATTGTCACAACTTTTAGAAAGCTTCTTCAATAAATCACCATCTGTTACATCAATGATAGTATACATCATTTGGTTTCCAGCAGTAGGCGCCTGAATCGCTGCGTCAATAATCATTCCTTTTTCTTCAGGGGAGACTATTTTTTCCTCATATACTCTTACCGACTTACGATTATGTATATTTTTTATCATTTCATTCATAGCATGACCTCCAGCATCTCGATTACATTCATTGTAACACACATACTTTTTTAATTTTTTGAAAAATATATCTTTATACACAAGTCAGATTTCTTTTCTAAATAATAATGGGGAAACACTTTATTATTGCTAAGTTGAATTTATAAAGTTACCAGCAAAAGCCCATTTAATATATCCGCAACACTATCTGGATTTAAACCAGCTATCTTCATTTCATTTAGTCTATGTTCTAATGCCTTTTGGAATGCAGTGCCAAGTGCTAAAGTCATAGAAGATGCCACCGCACCACTCACTATAGCCTTTCCTCCTTGAACAGCAACAACTGGTGCAACAACAGAGACGATATTGGCAAAGTCGTCATCTTTAAACTGGAGTCCGAAAGCATTTGCAATTCCCCTAAACATAGTCATTTGGATGGGGACAAGTACTAACGCATCAGCAATCGGAATAGGAATCGCTCCCACTGCACCGGAAGCTGTACTTGCTAATGTAATCGCAGTAAAGGCGGCTTTCTTCTTTAGCTCCTCAGACACCTGCTGTGCAGTTGAGAAAGCGCGCCTTTGGGCATCTGGTAATAATTCATATGAAAGCTCAGCTAGTTCTGAAATTCCAAAACTTTTCCTAGTGAATTCTGTACTTAAAGTACTATCTAATGCTAGGGTAAGAACAATCCCTTTGATTGGCAAGTTCTCGCTTTCAATGTATGACATTAGCTCACGTGTTGCAATGTCATCAATACATTGGGTACAATGTTTATCTCGCCGTTCATTATTCTTTACCCACTTATTTATTAACTACTCAATGGCAAAAAAGTTATCGTTATCATTATATCGAAGAAGTGCATTTTCTCCTTCTTTAACAAGGTAAGCTGCATAACCAGCTTTCTCATTTCCAACATACATTTCGAAATTTAGTGATGGTTCTGGATCTACTGCGTAAGCGTTGCCTGAATATATGTCACCACTTTCCGAAACTAACTCAAAATTGTATTTATCAAAGTATAGTGATTCATTTTCATTATCTGTTTCAGTAAAAGCAACATTCATCTTCACCAATACCCATTCATATCCCTTCGGTGCAGCTTCATTGAATGGATTAGCTTTCATTAGTTTTTGGTAGGCGGACTCCCCACGCTCACTTGAAAGAATCGTAATCTCCAGCGAACTTGTAAATTCATTAAAGTCATTATCATATCTTATAATGCTCATTTCAACTGGGGTATTAAATGGATAAGGGTTCTTTCGGGTTCCTATTTCTCGATCAGATGTTTCTTTTTCCGCCATCTCCTCATCCACGGTTCCTTTACTTGTCGTTTCTTTACTTGTCGTTTCTTTACTTGTCGTTTCTTTACTTGTCGTCTCTGAGCTTGTATCAGCATTATAGCTTTCATCATTTATATCTTTAGTATCTGATACCTCCTCATTGTAATTAGAATCATCATTCCTTACACCAGAAACTTCATAGTTAAGAGGTAGAACTACGCTTAATATGAGACAAATTACAAAGCTTGCAAGGAAAAGTCCAAACAATATTTTCCAAAAGCGTTGTACTCTCCCTTGCATAAAAAACGTCTTCACAATTAATACAAATGCTGTAACTACTACTCCCATCAACGCTAGAGTACCAATAAAGAAAAATAGCACACTCATCTTTTTCTCCCCCCTTAAAATAGTAATTTTATTACTACTACCATTTAATAATATCCATTTCACAGGATGTATTAGAAATTTCGATTATGGATTAATTTAAAAAATTAATAATCAAAAAAGAACATATCCTTGTAAAATGAAGTCGATAAATATAAAACAATCTACCCTATAGTAAAATTATATAGAATAATGTTGAAAAAATCGAGAATATCACATAAAGAACCTTTAGACAAATTCCGACATTATGGGGCGGTAAAGAGAAATTTTTAGTGGTGAGATGATTCCAACGTTTTTAGTTGCAATGGCATAATAGATGTGGAGAAAGAAATACAAAAGGTTAATTCAAACAAAAAGAGAGATGGCTGACCATCTCCCTTTTTGAAAACAACTGAGTATCTCATCCTAATGTTATTTTCGATTGATAAATTGGCTGAGTTTTTCTTTACTAGAGTTTATAAATCAACGTTCACTATTTTACTCAGTAACATCTTCAATCATTTTTGTTTTTGTTTTTGGATGTATTGACGAACTTGTTCTTCTGTATTTTCACTAACTGTTACGATAAAATAGCTTGGATTCCACAAATGACCTCCCAAAAGTAGACTTTTGATTTCGGGATGGCGTTTGAATAATCTCCTGGCTGAGTGTCCCTTTAAAGTTTTCACAACAGTTGGGATATAATGCTGAGGCTTTAGGGAAATCAACATATGAACATGGTCTTTATCGGTTTCCATTTCCTCAATTGTTATCTCATGGTCTTTGCAAAGCCCAATAAGAATTTCTTTTAATGATTTTTCAATTTCACCAACAAGAACCTTTCTTCTGTATTTTACACACCACACAAGATGGAATTGAAGGGAGTAAACATAGCCTCTGCCATGAATAATTTTTGACA
>DAIDKD010000074.1 GCA_027451065.1 Bacillaceae bacterium
TTTTTCCAATTGGCTACGAGCTTCTTGAACAGTCACATTGGCATGCTCCAACATTTCCTGATCCATGTTTACAGTAGCGGCCCCAACCATTTTTTTTGCCGCTTGTACTTTCAAAGAAACTTGTTCAAATTCAGTAGTATCACCTGACATGGAAAACCCTCCTTTGATAGACTACAAATATTTTTTACCAAAGGGCGAATTTATATCCGAAAAAAGTTACTAATCAGAACGAAAAACATTCACACAATCATTTGACTATTTGAATGTTCTGGCATATAATAATGATATAATCAAATAACCATTTGAATATAAGGGGTGATGATATTGCAAAAGATAGCTAATGAAGAACAAATCAGAGGGGAACTTCAGCAAGAAAATATTAGCGGAGCAGTGGATATTTTTAAAGCACTTTCTGATGAAACAAGGCTGAAAGTAGTATACGTTTTGTATAAACAAAAAGAAATCTCAGTAGGTGACACTGCAAATCTAATCGGTGCCAGTGTTGCAACAACATCCCATCATTTACGCTTACTGCAAACAATGAAGCTGGCAAAAAAAAGAAGAGAAGGAAAGCAAGTTCTTTATTCACTAGACGATGACCATGTTTCTGGATTGATTCAACTAGCTCTCGAGCACAGTAAGGAGTTGTTGCCTTATGGAAAAGAAGGTCAGTAAAAAAGAGTATGTTTTAGAGGGGCTTGATTGTGCCAACTGCGCTGCGAAAATTGAAGCAGGTATCCAGAAAATAGACGGTGTAGCTACTTGTAGTGTGAGCTTTGCAACAAAGAAATTGACCATGGAAGTGGAAGAACAGAAGGAAGAAACTATCGCTAAGGAGTCAAAACTGCTCATCAAACGCTTAGAGCCAGATGTAGAAATGATTAATTACCAAGAAAAATCTACTGAGAAAAAGGAAAAAGGTCTTGAGAAAGAACATTGGTACACCATAGGAAGAATCATAGGGAGTGCCATGTTAACTTTACTAGCAACCTTTGCCAATTTCCCAAACGTACTATCTATTCTTGTTTATGTAGCTGCATATTTATTGGTTGGTGGTGATGTTGTTTTCAGAGCAGTCAAAAACATTGGAAGGGGGAAGGTATTTGATGAGAACTTCCTTATGACCATCGCAACAATAGGGGCTTTTGCCATTGGAGAATATCCTGAGGCAGTAGGCGTCATGCTGTTTTATCAAGTGGGGGAATTCTTCCAAGACCTTGCCGTGAACCGTTCACGAAAATCTATTAGTAGCCTATTGGACATTCGTCCTGACTATGCAAATGTAAAAGTAGATGGGCAAATTCAAACCATTTCTCCCGAAGATGTAAAAATCGGTGCTGAAATCGTAGTAAAGCCCGGGGAAAAAATTCCGCTAGACGGAAAAATTTTGAGCGGGTCATCTATGGTAGATACCTCTGCGTTAACTGGGGAGTCCGTACCAAGAGAAGTGGAAGTAGGTAATGACGTATTAGGTGGATTTATTAATAAAAATGGTTTACTTTCTATTGAAGTAACGAAAGAATATGGAGAATCTACTGTAGCGAAAATTTTAGATTTGGTTGAAAATGCTAGTAGTAAAAAGGCTCCAACCGAGAACTTTATCACAAAGTTTGCCCGTTATTACACACCGGCTGTTGTGTTTATTGCCATTGCACTAGCAGTTATTCCGCCGCTACTCTTACCTGGTGCGACTTTTTCAGACTGGTTATACCGGGCATTGATTTTCCTAGTTATCTCTTGTCCGTGTGCCTTGGTTGTTTCGATACCGCTAGGATTTTTTGGCGGGATTGGTGCTGCCTCTAAGCAAGGAATATTAATTAAAGGAAGCAACTATTTAGAAGCCCTCAATGATGTGGAATACGCTGTGTTTGACAAAACAGGTACATTAACAAAAGGTGTTTTTAAAGTGACCGAAATACATCCGGAACCAACTGCTTCTGAGGAAATGGTAATGGAATATGCGGCATACGGAGAAAGCTTTTCTAATCATCCGATTGCCACTTCTATTTTACAGGAATATGGAAAAGATGTAGCAAAAGAAAATATCGCACATTATGAAGAAGTAGCCGGTCATGGCATCAAAGTGCAATTAACGAATGGAGAAGAGGTTCTGGTAGGGAATAGTAAATTATTAAAAAAAGAAAATATCCCTTTCCCAACGGCAGAGGCAGTTGGTACAATGGTATATGTGGCTGTTGCTAGCAAATACTTGGGATATATTGTCATTTCCGATGAAATAAAAGAAGACTCCAAGCAAGCCATTCAATCACTGAAAAATCTGGGTGTGAAAAAGACAGTGATGTTAACGGGAGACAGCAAAAAGGTAGGGGAACATATAGGGAAACTGCTAGATGTAGATGAAGTCTATGCTGAACTGCTGCCACAGGATAAAGTAGCACAGTTAGAAAAGCTATTAGAACAGGGGAAAGTAATGTTTGTCGGTGACGGCGTCAATGATACTCCAGTTCTTGCCAGAGCAGACATCGGTGTTGCTATGGGAGGATTAGGTTCAGACGCAGCGATTGAAGCGGCAGATATCGTGATTATGACCGATGAACCGTCAAAAATTGTCACAGCTATTCAAACAGCAAAAAGAACGAGAAAAATCGTTTGGCAAAACATTATCTTTGCCTTAGGAGTTAAAGGGGTGTTTCTTTTAATGGGTGCGTTAGGCATTGCTACTATGTGGGAAGCTGTTATCTCAGATGTCGGAGTTACCGTACTGGCAGTATTCAATGCCATGCGGGTACTCAAAGTCAAGAAATGAATGTAGGCTGAATAAAAGGAGAGAAGCATTCCTTTTATTCAGCCTACCGAAAGAGCCAACTACCATAAAGGCTTGTGAAATCAAGTTTTTCTTAGTTGACTCTTTCTAAAGCTTGGGTTCTCGGGTACCCCCTACCGTCTTAAGAAAGAAAGGAAGGAAAGCAGAAAGGAGGCTACATATGATACGTGACGTAAAACAAACTGATAAAGAGATTTTTTTAAAGATGATGAAAGAGTTTTATTCATCTCCAGCGGTTGATCATGAGGTAAACCCTCAAAACTTTGAAACAACTTTTGAAGCTGCTATGAATAAATCACCTTTCATGCGGGCGCTCATTTTAGAAGTTGAAGGAGAAGCAGCAGGCTTTGGACTTTTGTCGTTTACTTATTCAAACGAGGCTGGTGGTATGGTTGTGTTGATTGAAGAACTGTACATAAATGAAGCACACAGAAGCCAAGGGCTAGGGAAAAAGTATTTCGAATTTGTAGAGAAAGAATATCCGTCGGCAAAACGTTTCCGACTGGAAGTGATGCAAGATAATAGAAAAGCGATAGATCTATACAAGAGAATCGGTTACGATATTCTTGAGTATACACAGATGATACGCGATTTCGAATAACTTGAATTATTCCATAAAAGAGCAGTATAATATGTACATATAAGAATTCGGTGATGACAGGGGGGATATAATGTTAAACTCTATACTAGGAATCGGAGCTTCTCTTTTAGCGCCTAAGCTAATGGCAGGAGTCCAAAATCAGAAGGTACAAGTCCTTCATGCTTCACCAGGACGTGTGAGGCTCCAATGTGACCGTTGGAAAAATGAACAGACTGCAAGAAATTTAAAATCCATGTTTCAAAAATTTCCGATTGTCAAAGGAGTGGACGCTTCCCCGATTACAGGAAGTTTGGTGCTAGTATTTCATACAAAAACATTGACGCCTGAACAGTTTGATTCTATTGTGAAAAGCGCTGTGGAAACATCTGTTGCTACATATCCAGAACTTCAAGCAGATTTAATGAACGTTCTCACAAGTCTCATGAGAACAGTAGATACAACTGTGAAGAAACAAAGTGGAGGAAGAATGGATATTGATTCTTTATTATCTGTTACATTGATAATCAGTGGCTTATTAAAATATTCAACAAGTCCTACATTCGCTACCAGTTTACTGTACTGGGCGTACTCTATCATTGACAGAAATAAGGCGGTGAGATACAGACATGAGTAAAGCATGTACGACTCTACACTCCATACCAGGTAGAACCAGATTACAACTCCATGATGTAAAAATGGATTCCGGCATGATTGAAGCAACGTTAAGAAGCTTCCCAGGTATTCTTTCAGCTACTTATTCAATTGTGACAAAAACAGTTGTTTTATATCACAATTATGATGTTTTACCAAAAAAATATTTGTGTCAGATGAATCATTTTTTTAAAAAGTCAGTGCCGAGTGACATAAAAGATGAAGATGAGCATGTAAAAGGACAAATACAGGACCTAGGGATTGTGTTAGGGGCGTATGTAGTCGAAAAAGCATTTTTTTCGATGTTGCCATATAACTTTTTTAGACCAACATCTTTAGCCATTTTGTTTGCTAGCAGGGACTTTATTAAAAAAGGGCTGAAGACAATCACGAAGCCTGATCATGATACGTTAACGACAGCTTCATTAATTGCCTCCATCGCAAAAGGAAGCCCAAAATCAGCTTTTGTCATCTATCTTATGTCAACAATCGGGGAAATACTAACCGAGCATACAGCAAATCGAACACGCCGATTCGTGAGAGAGATGATGGAACTAGATACTTCTGAGGCTTGGTTAATCAATGAAGATGGGGAAGAAGTAAAGGTGTCCACAGATTTTGTGAAAAAAAATGATAAAATCATTATTTTCCAAGGAGAAAAAATTCCTTTTGATGGCATAGTAACAGCATATGATGGACATGTTGATCAATCAGCTATCACTGGAGAATATATGCCAGCCAGTGTTAGTGAAGGGTCTTATGTGTATGCAGGTAGTATTGTAATAGATGGAAAAATAATCGTTGAAGTAGACAAAATCGGTGAAGATTTAGCTGTGAACCGGATGATTAAGTTAATTGAAGAGGCGCAGGACAAGCAGGCTCCAATTCAAATGACATCAGAAAAATTCACAAAAAAAGTTGTCCCGATATCTTTCGGAGTCGCCGGAATGATTTACTTGCTTACTAAGGATTGGAATCGGGTATTAAATATGCTAGTAATTGACTTTGTCTGCGGCACGAAACTTTCCACAGCGACGGCAATATCAGCGTCTATTGGAAGAGCTGCCCGTGAAGGAGTCCTTGTAAAAGGTGGACAAACACTAGAAACATTATCTAAAATAAATACAGTAGTTTTTGATAAAACTGGGACAATTACTGAAGGAAGACCGGTCGTTCAGCGCATTATCACATGCAACGGATATTCAGAAAATGAAATATTAGCATACGCTGCTTCTGCTGAGGAGCATTCTTCACACCCTATCGCTGAAGCAATATGCAAGGAAGCGGAAGTTAGGAACTTAGACATTCCTGAACACGATAATCAAACCATTGAAAACATGGTGGGAAGAGGCATCTCCGTTTTCGTGAATGATGAACAAGTAATCGTTGGGAATCGCAAGTTAATGGAGGATTGTAACGTTCCTATTGCCATAGATAAGCAATCAGGCGTCTTTGTTGCCAAAGAGAAGGAGTTAATCGGAATCATTGATATTGAAGACCAAGTACGCTACGGCATGGATCGCACCATCAACCAATTGAGAGATAAAGGTGTGGATAAAGTCATCATGCTTACAGGCGACAACTTACAGTCCGCGATGGAAACTGCTGATCAAATAGAGGTTGACGAAGTGATTGCCGAGGCAATGCCGCAAGAAAAAGTAGATTTTGTAAAATCCTTAAAGAAAGAGAAAGACCAAATTGTTATGATGGTAGGAGATGGAATCAATGATGCTCCGGCACTTGCCAACGCCGATGTCGGTGTATCCTTAGGTGGAAAAAAGACAGATATTGCTATGGAAACTTCTGATGTTGTCATCAATTCGGATAATCCTTTGCTGTTGCCGGAGATTGTTAAGATTTCCCAACAAGCCATGAGGACTATTAGAAATAATATTTTGGTGACAATACTGGTGAATGGCACAGTAATTGTTCTGGGATCATTTGGTATCTTCCAACCTACAGTCGGTGCAGCAATTCACAACGCTGCAACAATTGGAGTTGTTTTAAACAGCGCAAGATTAATTCTGATAGGAAGGGGAAGAAGGAATGTATGGGAACTACACAATCAACCACTTGATACCTGGAAGAATAAGATTGACCTTGCCAGCATTAAAAAACATAAAGGAGTACACACTCATCGAAGAAACCTTTGCATCAATAGCAGGTATTCGTAGTGTACGAATTATACCGATTATCCAATCGCTTGTGATTGAGTATGATAAAAACAAGCTCAGTCCTAAGAAGATTATTCAATATATTGGTGTATTCTTCCAACAGCACCAACTTGGTGTGAAACCGATAAAGTGTGATGTACGAACGAACCTTTGGCGTTCAGGTACTTCTGGTCTACTATTGTTGGTAGCATTTTATAGGAAATATGCAACAAAGGTAACGAGAAAAACGGACACTTTTGATTATTTGGTAGCCATTGCCACAACATGTACAACTGTATTGGCTCATGGTGACTATGATCGATTAAATCATCCCGATGTCATTGGTGGCATTATCTCCATGATATCATTAGGCCCAGATCATATTCTACAAGTTGCCTTGGTAACATGGATTGTCAACTTAGTAGAAGTAATTAATGATTGGCGAAGAAATTCACAATTTCTTTTTCAATAAATAAATAATTTTTTAGGAGGAATTCATATGTTAAACTTCAATAAAGATTTCTTAATGGGATTTATTTCAGGAACAGTAGTTGGTGCAGTAGGTTACCGTTTATACGAGCAAAATAGCGGACAGCTACAAAGTCTTATTCAACAGGCGCCAGCAATGGACATGGCTTCAGGTGACGGTGCAGAGCCATCTGTTGAAGAGTTAGTGGCACAAAAAGAAAGACTGGAAGATTTAATTGCAGAAAAGCAATTAGGTTAATTTTTTAAAAGGGCAGTGTGGCTTGGCATTTTTTGTCAAACCACACTGCCCTTTTAAAATTCCTTTGATAGCAGTCATTATTTATGATATCCTTTTTTTATAAGAATGTTTAAAAATATTAACAGTATTACTGGGAAAGAAGTGAACGGAGGAAAAATAATGAAAATTGCAATTGCCGGAGCAGGTGCGATGGGATGTCGCTTCGGATATATGTTATCTGAAGCTGGCAATGAAGTTACTTTAATTGACCAATGGGAAGACCATGTAAAAATAATAAAGAAGGATGGACTTTCCGTGAATGTTGACGGGAAAGAAACAAAAGTAGGATTACCTGTCTATTTACCGTCTGAATTGGAAAATCAACAATTGGATATTGATTTGGTCATCTTATTTACAAAAGCATTGCAACTAGCCAATATGCTTCAGGCTATTCAACCAATTCTTAATAAGAGTACCAATGTATTATGTCTTTTAAATGGAATTGGTCACGAAGAAACAGTCGAAAGATACGTGCCTAGAGAAAATATTTTTATCGGCAATACGATGTGGACGGCTGGAATTGAAGGCCCTGGAAAAGTAAAGTTATTTGGAAGCGGCAATGTGGAGCTACAAAATTTACTTCCTGAAGGTAAAGAAACTGCACTGGAAATTGTCCATCTTTTATCAGAAGCTGGGCTGAATGCTAAATACTCTGATCATGTTTTGCATTCTATTTATCGAAAAGCTTGTGTAAACGGAACATTAAATGGCTTATGTACTATTTTAGATGGGAATATTGCTACAATTGGAAACACGTCAGTAGCGGAACACATGATTCGCACAATCGTCGATGAATTTGCTGATGTTGCAGAGAAAGAAGGAGTTACGTTAGACCGAGAAGCAGTCATTTCTCAAATTAAAGCAACTTTTGACCCGAACGGAATTGGGAAGCATTATCCGTCTATGTACCAAGATTTAATTTTGAACAATCGCCTAACAGAAATCGATTATATTAACGGAGCTATCGTTCGGAAAGGGAAAAAATACGGCATAGATACACCTTATTGCGCATTTCTAACAGAGCTAGTTCACTGTAAAGAGGAAATGTTAGGGGCAAAGTAGAGTCACGCCAAACTAACGCATGAAAGTTTCTAGCACCAGTTTAGAGTAAAAACACTTGACTATTTATTTTTTCATGGTAAAATTAAAAACAATTAATTGAATATGATCTTTGTTCTCTTTGATGTATTAGAGGCGCGTGGTCAATCAGTAAGAATTTCGAGAGTGACGTCGATGACAAATTCTGAAAGGTGCTCACGCCGAAGCGATAGTAAATGTCAAATAACTATTGCTGGGGTTAGGTTGAATAAATCTAACACTGTCACTACAAATTAGTAGTGGGGAGCTATCTATCGAGGAGTTAAATGATACTTGTTATATAAATAAATGGTAAGTCGTTTACCATTCGTTAAAGAGCAATGTATGAGTTTAACTCAGCGTTGCTCTTTTTTATTTTCCAAAAAAGAGCAACATATACCGGTTAAGGCTGCTTTTCTAAACAACAGAGCATGTTCGAAAAATGTTATTTAGATAAAAGGAGATGGTTATATGTTTTTACATGGAACAAGTAGTGTGAACAATAGTGGACATTTAGAAATTGGTGGGTTAGATACAACGAAACTTGCAGCAACATACGGAACCCCTTTATACGTATATGATATTGAGCTTGTTCGTCAAAAAGCCCGAGCATTTATGGATCCATTTCAACAGAATGGTATTCAAGCGCAAGTAGCTTATGCAGGAAAAGCATTTTGTACAGTGGGAATTCTACAAGTGATTGCGCAAGAAGGACTTAGCTTAGATGTGGTTTCCGGCGGAGAATTATATACAGCGTTAAAAGCAGGCTTCCCAGTAGAAAGAATTCATTTTCATGGCAACAACAAAAGCTATCAAGAAATAGAAATGGCACTGCAAGCTGGAATTGGCCATTTTATTGTAGACAACTACCTAGAAATACATATGTTAAAAGAAGCAACGAGAAGACTTGGGACGAAAACAAAGGTGTTATTACGCCTAGCACCTGGTGTGGAAGCTCATACCCATGAATATATTTCTACCGGAAAAGAAGATTCCAAATTCGGATTTGATTTAGAAAGTGGTGCGGCAACGGAAGCAATGGAATTGTTGCACGGTGATCAATATATTGAGTTGACTGGCGTGCATTATCATATCGGATCGCAAATATTTGATATGGAGGCATTTTATGTAGCTACAGAAAAAGTTTGGCGTATGTTAGCAGATTGGAGAGAGCAAGCAGGGTTTCATCTGCAAGTCCTCAACGTAGGAGGAGGCTTTGGTATCCGATACACAGAGGAAGATACACCGTTATCCATTCAAGAATATGTGGAACATGTCATCCAAGCTGTGAAAAATAATGCGGAAAATTTTGGTTTCAATTTACCTGAAATTTGGATTGAGCCAGGAAGAGCAATTGTTGGGGATGCTGGAACAACTCTTTACACAGTAGGTGCTCAAAAACAAATTCCCAATGTTCGCAATTATCTATCAGTAGACGGAGGGATGAGCGACAACATTCGCTTGCCACTGTACCAAGCAAAATACGAAGCGGCAATTGCCAACTCCATGAATGAAGAAGCCGATACTTTAGTATCCATTGCAGGAAAGCATTGCGAATCTGGTGATATGTTAGCTTGGGATGTACAACTTCCCAACCCTCAAGTTGGCGATATTCTAGCCATTCCTTGTACAGGAGCGTACTGTTATTCGATGGCAAGCAATTATAACCACATAACAAAATCAGCAGTTGTATTTGTAGAAAATAGCGAGGCAAAAGTCGTTGTTCAAAGACAAACTTACGAAGATCTCGTTCGTTTGGATAATGAATATTTGCCAAACTTACACGTAGAAAAAGGCAATAGAGAATCGCGAGTTAGTTAATCAGAAGGGTGTCTAGAAAGGGTGAGGTTCTCTTTCTAGACACCCTTTTCCAGTTGTTCCTGATATACGATTGCTAAATGGTCATTTAATGAGTTGCGTCTACACTCAATGGGATGGTAGGAAAGAAGTTACAGGGAAAGTAGAAGTGCTAAAACCATAACAAAAAAACTACCAGAGGCTGACTCAAGTCGAACTCTGATAGTTCTTGTAGATAGCACATATCTCGACTGACAGATGATTTGTTTTGAAAAGATGATGATATCATTTTTACAAAATAGTTGATTGTGTTAATATAAATTTAGCACAAGGGGGGATTTATTTGATTTCATTTCAAAATGTCTCTAAAACATACGAAAACAATCGGTCTGTTTTAGAAAATGTGAATTTACATATAAAAAAGGGAGAGTTTTTTATTTTAGTAGGACCAAGCGGTAGCGGAAAAACGACCACATTAAAGATGCTCAATCGTCTCATTGAACCGACTACTGGAAATATTTTTATTCATGAAAAGGATATTCATGACTACAATCTTCAAGAATTGCGTTGGAATATAGGCTATGTGCTCCAACAAATTGCATTATTTCCTAACTTAACAGTGGCAGAAAATATAGAAATCATACCAGAAATGAAGAAGTGGTCAAAAGAAAAGCGACGCAAACGAACGATTGAGTTACTAGAAAAAGTAAATTTGGATCCAAAAAAATATTTACATCGTAAACCGTCACAATTATCTGGCGGTGAACAGCAAAGAATCGGTATATTACGTGCTCTGGCTACAAATCCTAATATTATATTAATGGATGAGCCTTTCAGTGCACTGGACCCGATTTCGAAAAATCAACTGCAGGATTTGATGAAACAAATTCACAAAGAGTTGGAGACAACTATCGTATTTGTAACTCACGACATGGATGAAGCATTAAAGCTAGGTGATCGTATTTGTATCATGAAAGATGGAAAGGTCATTCAATGTGATACACCTAATAAAATTCGGTATTATCCAGAAGATGATTTTGTTGGGCAATTTTTTACTGCAAACAAAGACCTCGGATTGTATTTACACACAATAAAAGACATGATTCACCATGAGTTATTAAACGATAACCTAGTGAATGGTGCACCAATATTGGATATAAATGATAATGTAGGACAGCTGTTGGATAAGTTATTGACCGTGCAAGAAATCAATGTAATTGAAAACAACCAATTTATCGGCAGTGCTTCACATCAGACGTTATTGCAATTTCTATCTATCAAGCAAAAAGAAGAGGTGAGAGCGCAATGAACAGTTTGATTGAAACTTTCTCAGAACGAAAATTTGAGTTGCTTCAAGCACTAATTGAGCATATTCAACTTTCACTTTTGTCCCTATTGATAGCGACTGTCATTGCGATTCCAATTGCAATCTATTTAACCAATCATAAAAAATTAGCAGAAACAATTTTGCAAATTACCGGGATTTTCCAAACAGTGCCATCACTCGCTTTATTAGGTTTACTCATTCCTTTCACGGGAATTGGGGCGACTCCTGCTGTTGTAGCATTGGTCATTTATGCCTTATTTCCAATTGTCCAAAATACCTATACAGGTCTAACAGAAATCGATCCCTCCTTGCAAGAAGCGGCTGAAGCTTTCGGAATGTCAAAAATGAAAAAATTAGTGAAATATGAAATTCCAATCGCACTTCCAGTCATC
Source organism: Bacillaceae bacterium (assembly GCA_027451065.1). Taxonomy (GTDB): domain Bacteria; phylum Bacillota; class Bacilli; order Bacillales; family Bacillaceae_G; genus DAIDKD01. The sequence goes on from DAIDKD010000074.1 coordinate 11,529, forward strand.
GTATCTGGTATCCGTACGGCAACAGTACTTATTATCGGAACAGCAACTCTAGCAGCTTTAATTGGAGCAGGTGGGCTAGGAACCTTTATTTTACTTGGAATCGACCGCAATAACATACAGTTGATTTTATTAGGCGCTATTTCATCAGCCTTATTGGCAATTATCTTTAGTTACGGTATTCGTTTATGTGAAAAAGGTAGTGTGAAACAACTATCCGCTGTATTTGCTATTTTACTGGCATTACTTGGTGGGTCGTTGCATGTTTCAGGCTCTCAGCAAGATGAAAGGGAAATTATAATTGCTGGAAAGCTAGGTTCAGAGCCAGAGATTATCATGAATATGTATAAAGAATTAATTGAAGCCAACAGTGATATAAAAGTTACACTGAAACCTAACTTTGGAAAAACCAGTTTTCTATTTAATGCCCTAAAAGCTGGCGAGATAGATATTTATCCTGAATATACGGGAACTGTGATAGAAACATTAGTGGATGTAAATATGACACTATCAAATGATCCAGAAGAAGTTTACAAAACAGCCAGTGCGGAATTAAAAGAACAAGCAAATCTAGTGTATTTACAACCAATGCAGTTTGAAAATACCTATGCTTTAGCAGTCAAAGAAAGTTTCGCAAAGGAATATAACCTGAGAACAATTTCTGACTTAAAGAAGGTGGAAAATCAAATAAAAGCCGGATTCACACTAGAATTTATTGATCGTAATG
>DAIDKD010000075.1 GCA_027451065.1 Bacillaceae bacterium
AGCGGTTACATTCTGATATGATGGAATGTTAAACGAATAGTCGTCCTCTGCCTTTGCCATTGCAAATTCATAATTTCCGCCTTGATAGTGGTCATGAGACAAAATAGAACCGCCAACAATAGGTAAATCAGCATTGGACCCGACAAAATAGTGCGGAAATTTTTCTACGAACGCTAGTATTCTAGCAAATGTATTTCGATCTACTTTCATATCACGGTGCTCTTCTGACAAGATAATACAGTGCTCGTTATAATATACATATGGAGAATACTGCAAAGCCCATTTTTCTCCTTGTAAGTCCATGCGAATCACTCGATGATTGGAGCGAGCCGGATATCCGATTCTACCCACATACCCTTCATTTTCCATACATAACAAACATTTAGGGTAGTTGGTGCTTTTGACTTCTTTTTGTTTAGCAATTGCTTTTGGGTCTTTTTCAGGCTTTGATAAATTAATGGTAATATCTAAATCGCCATATTCTGTTTCTGCCTGATAGCTAATATTTTTAGCGATACGATTCATTTGAATATAGTTGGTATTTTTACTTAATCCATAAAAATACTCTGTTGCTTCTTTAGGGCTACGTTCATATTTCTCTGCAAATATTCGACTCACTTCAGATGGCTTTGATAAAAACACATTGACAAGACGTGCTGAAAAAATTTCCTTTTCATCAAAGATATCCTCTACTATTCCTTGTTCGCAGCCATATTTTACAAGACTATCCAGTAAACAAGGAATACTTGCTTCTTCAGTTACTTCACTTTCAATAAAATCGTCTAGCTTCAAGAGCGCCATCACTTGATTTCGAACGTATATTTCATCTGTTTCTTGAATAAGCTCCGCTCTAATGGCTTGGTTAATTAATTGTTGAATAATGGCATGAACATGCATTTATTATCACTTCCAAGTTTTGTTTATGTTTTTCTTTAATCGAGGTGTGACGAGCTGAAAGATTTAACCAAACGATACTTTGATTTTACTGTATTCAGCACAGTTAGATTTTTCGGCGTTCTGAGTGGAGTAGGCGTTTTTTGCCCACTTCACTCAGAAGGATTAACTTATCCTTCGTAGCCATTTGGCTTTGCTTGGTGCCAGTTCCATGCATCTTCAATAATTTGGTAAATAGATGTGCGGGTTGGCGCCCACTCTAGTACTTCTTTCGCTTTTTTAGATGAAGCAATTAACGTACTTGGATCACCTGCGCGGCGTTCTACTATTTTGGCTGGAATTTTATGTCCGGTAACAGTACGAGCTGCTTCCACAATCTCTTTTACAGAAAAGCCTTGACTGCTTCCTAAGTTAAAAATGTCGCTTGCTCCTCCATTTTGCAAATAGCGCAGTGCTAAAATATGAGCATCAATCAAATCCTCTACATGAATATAATCACGAATACATGTCCCGTCTGGAGTATCGTAATCGTCACCATAAATGGAGATAAACTCCCGCTGTCCCAGTGGAACTTGTAAGACTAACGGAATTAAATGAGTTTCTGGATCATGATCCTCACCGATTTCTCCTTCGTGACGTGCACCAGCTACATTGAAGTAGCGCAGAGAAACGAACTCAATCCCATGAGCTACATGACACCATTTCATCATCTTCTCCATCGCTAATTTCGTTTCACCGTATGTATTGGTTGGATTTGTCGGTGTTGCTTCAGTAATTGGCATTTCTTTCGTTTCTCCGTACGTAGCAGCTGTGGAAGAGAAAACAATATGTTTCACATCAAATTCTTTCATTACTTGTAGTAAAATTTGCGCTCCATGAACATTGTTATCATAATACTTCAATGGATCTACCATTGATTCTCCAACTAAAGAATTCGCTGCAAAATGCATCACACCATCAATTTTTTCATTTTGAAAAACATGACGTAAATCCTCGATATTCCGCATGTCGCCTTGATAAAACTTTGCATCCTGGTGAACTGCTTCTCTATGCCCTGTTTCTAAGTTGTCAAATACAACCACTTCATAACCTGCATCTAATAATCCGTATACTGCATGAGAGCCTACATATCCAGCTCCACCTAATACTAAAATGCTCATTTTTTCTCCTCCTCGACTAAGGTTTAACTCTAACGGCCAATTCACTGGGCGAGCCGCTTTCTAATCCTTTTTCTAGATAATTTCTTGTGCGCCATTTCCAATGCTTGCTACATAGAATGTTGCATCGTAACCGATCTTATCTTTATAAGTATCTCCCACACTTTTGATAAAACTATCTACTTGATCCGTGTCCACAATCGCAATGGCACAACCTCCGAAGCCAGCTCCTGTCATACGTGCGCCAGTTACACCTGGTTGCTCCCATGCCGCCTCTACCAATGTATCCAATTCAATTCCTGTTACCTCATAGTCATCTCGCAAAGAAATATGCGATTGATTCACTAATAACCCGAATGCAGCAATATCTCCCAGCTTTAACTCTTGAAGCGCCTTTATTGTACGCTGATTCTCATAAACTGCATGCTTTGCACGCTTTTGTACAACCGGACTAGCAATAACATGTTTGTTCACTTCGAATTCTTCTTCGGATAATTCTCCTAGAGATTGAATATTTACTACACTCTGAAGTTCTGTTAGCGCTTGCTCACATTCGTCCCTTCTTTCATTATACTTGGAATCTGCTAATTCGCGACGTTTATTTGTATTCATAATAATAATCTTTTTGTTATCCAATTCAATCGGTGCATATTCATAGGCAAGAGTCTGGCAATCTAGTAAAATTCCATTTCCCTCTTTCCCCATTCCAATGGCAAATTGATCCATGATTCCACTATTTACACCAATAAATTCATTTTCTACTTTCTTACCTATTTTTACTAGTTCAATTCTATCTATTGTCAATTTAAATAACTTCTCCAACATAACACCGGTTACAAGTTCGATTGATGCTGAAGATGACAATCCTGCTCCATTAGGAATGTTACCGTAATATAATACATCAACACCTGTTGCTATTGAAAAACCTGCTTCCTTCATGAATTTAAGCATTCCTTTAGGATAATTAGCCCAATCATGTTTTTTGTTATACTCCAACTCATCTAGAGAAAATTCAATAATTCCTTTGTCTTCGAAATTCATGGAATATAATCGTACCAAATTGTCTTCACGCTGTTTTGCTACTGCATATGTACCAAATGTGATCGCGCAAGGAAAAACATGACCGCCATTGTAATCTGTATGTTCGCCAATTAAGTTGATGCGCCCTGGCGCGAAAAAAATGCGTCCCTCTCCATTATGAAATAAGTCATGAAACGATGATTGCAGTGTTTGTAGTAATTGCTGATACAAGATACATTTCTCCTCTCAATCTTTCTGTATTTATCCTACACTTTCATTTTACTTAAATTTAACTAAAAATCAATCTTTTTATTCACTTCACTTCTAATAATTCAGATTATTTGTTATAATACCGTTGGAAACGTTTTTTTAATACATATTTATAAAGGGGATTTGTTAATGAGACAACTAGGTATTTCTATTTATCCAGAGCATTCTACAGTAGAGAAGGACAAAGAATATATTCGTTTGGCAGCAAAATATGGTTTTACAAGAATTTTTACATGCTTACTGTCTGTTGATGGTGAAAAAGAAAAAATCGTGCAGGAATTTAAAGATATTATTCAATGCGCCAATGAACAGGGTATGCAGGTCATTGCTGATGTAGCGCCAAATATCTTTCAAGAATTAGGAATATCTTACCATGATTTATCTTTCTTCAAAGATTTAGGTGCATATGGTATTCGATTAGACGAAGGTTTTTCAGGAAGTGAAGAATCTATTATGACATATAACCCTCATAATTTAAAAATTGAAATTAACATTAGTAGTGGTACAAAGTATTTAGATAATATTGCTAGTTTTCTTCCGAATATGGATAATTTAATTGGTTGTCATAACTTCTATCCACACCGTTTTACTGGCTTGTCCTATCAGCATTTTATCAAATGCAGTGAGCAAGTAAAGCAACACGGCATTCGTACGGCCGCCTTCGTTGGCTCACACGCTGAAAATACATTTGGACCATGGCCAGTATCTGAAGGTCTTTGTACACTTGAGGAACATCGCGAATTACCAATAGCCGTTCAAGCGAAGCATTTATTTGCAACAGGGTTGATTGATGATGTTATCATTGCCAATGCCTATGCATCAGAAGAAGAATTAGCTGCACTTAGTAGCCTTCAGCCAGCAATGTTAACATTTGACATAGAGTTCTCAGAGGAAGCAACCCCGTTAGAACAAAAAATTGTCTTAGATGAGTTCCATTTTAACCGCGGTGATGTGTCTGAGTATATGTTACGCTCTACTCAAAGTCGTGTAAAATACAAAAATGAAGGATTTCCTCCTCATACTACAAAAGATATTAAACGTGGCGATATCATCATCGACAACGATTTATATGGTCGTTACAAGGGAGAATTACAAGTGGCACTGAAAGATATGCCAAATAGCGGTCGGACAAACGTGGTCGGACGTATTGTCGAAGAAGAAGTCTTTTTACTTGATTATGTAAAGGCATGGGATAAATTTTCTTTTCGTGAAAGATAAGTAGTAAAGAAGGAGGAGAGCGTGTTGAAAATTGGAGTCATTGGATTAGGAGATATTGCACAAAAAGCCTATTTGCCTATAATGTCACAATTACATGGAATAAAGTTTCATCTTTATACAAGAAATCAAGAAACCCTAACAAAACTTGGTCAAAAATATCGCTTCTCTCATTTGTATCACACAATTGACTCTCTGATTCAGAGTGGTATTCAAGGTGCTTTTGTTCACTCTTCAACTGAATCCCACGAGGAAATTATTGAAGTACTTTTGCAAAATGGTATTCACGTATACGTAGATAAACCTATTACATATCACTATGAATCTTCAAAAAGACTAGTAGCATTAGCAAAAGAAAAAAATCTCATTCTCATGGTCGGCTTTAATCGACGTTATGCTCCTTCAATAAAAGGATTACATGATATAGGTAAACAAAACCCTGCAAATATGGTCATCATGGAAAAAAATCGCCCTAACCATCCTGATAATATTAGAAGATTTGTATTTGATGATTTCATACATGTGATTGATACTGTCCGCTATTTATTTCCTTATCAAATTGATAACATTTTGATTAACGGACGAATTGAAGAAAATCTTCTTTACCACGTAACCGTGCAATTTATTGCAAAGCAAGGTACAGCCATTGCTATTATGAATAGATATTGTGGGGTTTCAGAAGAAAAAATAGAAGTAATGAGTAACTTAGAAAAAAGAACCGTGTTCAACGTAGCAGATACAGTTATTCAAACAGGAAAATCAACAAAAACATTGAGAAGTAATGATTGGGAACCTACGTTACACAAGAGAGGATTTGAAGCTATCATCCACGACTTCCTTGAAGCAGTTCAAAATAATAGTGAACCGATGATTACAAAAGAAGATGCCTTAAAAACTCATGAAATCTGTGAAATGATTGTGGAGGCACTTGAAAAGTAAATGGTAAAGTAACGTCGTCCCAATGGAACTCGCTTCACTTTATTTCCTTTCAAATTGATGAACGGTGGTTTTTGTAGGTACTTTCCTAAAAGTCTATTTATTCTTCATAATATAGAAAGAGTCAACTACGATGAAAAGCTTGATTTTATCGTGGTTGACTCTTTCTGCAGGATGTCTAAAAAGGGGTGTTTTTTCCCTTTTTAGACATCCTGAATATGACATCATCTGTCAAGTAAGCGAAGCTGCTTGATGGGCAGTGTCATATTGTGTAGAAGGGACTCGCTATTCTTATCAATTTTTCTCTAATGCTAAAAATGCCTTAATCGTGAAATACGAAACCCCTTCTGGTAATTGCTCTTTCATTGTCTTCAAACCATCGTGCTGATACTTATTTGCAACTTCTTCCAACTCTTCTACGTACTCACTTGGAATAAAATCCATCAAATTAATAAGTTGCTCTTCTCCACAGCGCAGCAAGTGGCTCTCTATAGTAACAGGGGACAATTCTCTTTCCTTAGCAATCTCAGCTATTTCTTTTCCTTCTCGATATTTTTCAAGAGTAATTAAATGGGATGCTGTTTTATCTTTTTGGCTTTCTTTTTCCACAGTAACTGTTTCAACTTCAATATCTTCAACACGAAACTGTTGGATAACTTCCAGTAACCTTTCTCCATATTTATTTTTCTTCTGCTCACCAATCCCTTTTACCATTAATAAAGCATCCATCGTCTGAGGAAGCTTCATACAGATGTCCTGTAATGTTTGGTCGGAGAAAATAACAAATGGTGGTACATGTTCTTCGGATGCCATTTGTTTTCTTAGCTCTCTTAAAGCTTCGAATAACGGATTTTCTTTGACAATTCGTTTTGTTTCAACTTGCTGTTTTCGATGTACTTGTTCTTCTCCCAATAATACATTCTTTCCCTTTTGTGTCATTTTAATAGTTGGAAACGCCCCTTGTTCAACTGCTAAGTATTCTCCTGAAATAAGGAACTCGATGAATGTATTGACATCTTTTATTGTCTGTTTTGATAACAAGCCAAAAGTTGGAAGTTGATTGAAGCCTAGTTCCAACACTTTTTTGTTACGGGATCCAGTCAACACTTGAGAAATCATTGTTTTCCCAAAACGCTGTCCCATTCGCACCACACATGATAATACTTTTTGGGTGTCCACTGTAACGTCTACACTTTCTCTCGTATCCGTACAATTGCCACATCTATTACAATTCTCTTTGGCAGCCTCACCGAAATAATTCAAAACAAATGTTTGCAAACAGCCTTCTGTATGACAGTAATCTACCATAGCCTGCAACTTTTCCAATTCACTTGCCATTCTTGTTTGGTCTGCCGACTGTTCGATTAAATAACGCTGAACTTGTACATCTTGTGATCCATAAAGTAGGATACACGCACTATCTAAACCGTCTCGCCCTGCTCTTCCTGCTTCTTGATAATAGCTTTCCATATTTTTTGGTAACTGGTAATGAATAACATAGCGTACGTTGGATTTATCAATCCCCATTCCGAAAGCGGAAGTGGCTACAACGACATTGACTTTGTCATATAAAAATTCCTCTTGATATCTGGCTCTTTCCTCATTTGACAAACCTGCATGATATTTTGCAACAGAAATACCGTCTTTTTTCAGTTGAGTGTAGAGTTGGTCAACATTTTTTCGTGTTGCTGCATAAATAATTCCTACTTCATGGTTGTTCTTTTTCACATAATCTTTCAGAAATTGGTTATTATCTTCCCCTTTTACAACAGAAAAAGCTAAATTTTTTCTCTCAAATGTGGTAATGATTGTAGAGTTTGGAGAAATATCCAGTAGGCTGCAAATATCATCTCTTACTTGCGAGGTTGCTGTAGCGGTTAAAGCAAGAACGATGGGACGGCGAACTAATTTATCAATAAAAGAGCGAATATTTAAGTAGCTCGGGCGGAAATCATGTCCCCACTGAGAGATACAATGGGCTTCGTCAATTGCTACTAATGGTATCGTTATATAGCGTAATTGTTCAATAAAGTCCCATGACTCTAATCTTTCCGGAGCCACATATAACAATTTAAATTCTCCTGCAATTGCGCGCTGCATTCTGTCACTTGCTTCTTTTTTCGTTAATGAGCTATTAATATACGTTGCCGGTATTCCCATTTGTGCCAATGTGTCTACTTGATCTTTCATCAATGAAATAAGCGGGGAAATAACAATTGTTGTTCCTTCAAACACAAGAGCGGGAATTTGGTAGCAAATGGATTTCCCTCCACCTGTGGGCATAATGCATATTGTATTATTTCCCTCCAATACATGTTCAATTGCTTGTCCTTGCCCTTCACGAAAAGATGGATAACCAAAATATTGTTGTAGCAATTTTTCTGCTTGTGCAAACAAATACTCTCACCTCTATTTATCTAAGGGAAGCAATAGAACAGCTTGCTTCCCTCTTTCATAAGTTAGTCTTTTCTTCATCATAACATGAGAAAGTAATGTTGTACTAGCCTCTCTGAGAAGAATTTTAACAGCTATAATCCAAATAAATCAGCAATATCAACATCTTCCATGACACGGCCTGTTTTGCTATCCGCGTTTTGAAGCATACTAGACATTTTTTCTTCCATGGATTTTTTGATCAGGGCATCCACATCAATGTTACGTAGCTTAAAAAATAGAAGTGGTTCTTCATCAAAACGGGCACCAATTCCGTACAATACTGCCGCTACATGTTTGCACATATGTGCAAAATCAGGGCAAGAACAGTCCAGTTGTATTTCCTTTGGAGATGGAAACAAACCTATGTCCTTTGTGACGAAATACTCGCCTAGCTCTTTTGGAAATTGCCCTGAAGCCAGCTCGGCAATTCCGTCTATTTTATGACTGCACTGAGCAGTTATCCTATCCCATTTCTCTTGTGAAAGGGGTATTACCTTTATATCAACTTGATAAAGTTTTCTACTACTTCCTTTCACAAGAGCTGTAACAATGCCTTTATCAATTTTTAAATCAAGGACAAATCCATTCTTCACATAACTGCGCCCTCTGCCAATCCGATTTGAGTAATCTGCATAGCTTTCTAGATTTTTCGTCCATGCAATCCCCCACCATGTTTTTGCAATCTTATTTCCATTAATGACGACTGGCTCAATATTTGGGTTTTTCTTCCTCAACTTTTCAAGTACCTTTTTTGCCTCAGCTTTCTTTTGGGCAACTGGTACATATTCACCATAATCCCACATATTTATCACCTCACACGAAAGTAAAGAGTTCCATCAACTCATCATTACTCAACTCCGTTATCCAATTCTCACCAGATGATGCTATGATATCTCCAGCTAACTTTTGTTTTTCTTCAATCATGGCATCTATTTTTTCTTCAATTGTACCTTCTGTAATGAATTTATGAACGATAACATTTTTTTGTTGACCTATTCGAAATGCCCGATCGGTAGCTTGATTTTCTATTGCAGGGTTCCACCAACGGTCAAAGTGGATGACGTGATTTGCTGATGTTAAGTTCAGACCGACTCCACCTGCTTTCAAAGAGAGAACCATGAAGGGAACATACTCTTCACTGCAAAACTCTTCAACGAGAGCAGTGCGCTTTTTCACTGGCGTCCCTCCATGCAAGATTAATCCTTTTCGTTGGAAGATTATTTCAAGATAATCAGCAATTGGTTGGGTCATTTCTCTAAATTGAGTAAAAACAAGAACACGTTCCCGCTTCTCATAAATTGTTTCACAAATATCAGCAAGCTTGGCAAATTTTCCACTATAGGTATGTTTAAATTCTGTTTGACCTAAGTACTGGTCAGGGTGATTACAAATTTGCTTGAATTTGATAATACTTGCTAGTACTAAACCTCGACGAGCAATTCCATCGGCAGTTTCCAGTTGTTTTTCAATATCCTGAACCAATTTTTTATAGAGAACAATCTGCTTTTTCGTTAACGTTGTATAAGCCTTCGTTTCAATTTTATCCGGTAAATCAGAAATGATTGTTTTATCTGTTTTTACCCTTCGTAAAGTAAATGGAGCAACAACATTACGAAGTTTTGTATAGTCTTCTGTATTTTTCAACTGCTTGGTGAAGGTTGTAAATTCTTTCGCCGTTCCTAACAGACCACTATTAAGAAAATCAAATAATGACCACAAATCCGCCAGCTTGTTTTCAATGGGTGTCCCCGTCATGGCAATTTTAGCTTTTGCCTGCATTTTCTTCATCACTTTTGTTTGCTTTGTGTTAGGATTCTTTATTGCTTGCGCTTCATCTAAAATTAGTAAATCCCAATTGATTTCCTGAAGCTCCTCAAGCTTTACAGCCATACCGTAAGTGGTAATGTATAAATCAATTCCATCAACTTGTTCTAAATCCAAGTTTTCTTTCGCACCATGGAGTATTTTATAGGTTAAGAGTGGAGTGAATTTCTCTATTTCTTTTTGCCAGTTCCCTATTAAAGAAGCTGGGACAATCAACAATGTTTTTGAATGACCCTGCTCCCGCAAATACTCAAGAAGTGCCAAAATTTGAACCGTTTTTCCCAGACCCATATCATCAGCTAATAATGCACCGAAACCTAGAGATTTCATCAAATGGAGCCAGTCAAAACCAGTCTGTTGGTAGTGCCTAAGAGTAGCTTTAAAATCTGTACCGACAGCTAGATTCTCTATTTCCTCCGGTTGCAACAAGCGACTTTGAATCGTTTGTAACCATTGTCCATTGGCAATTTCAATGTCTACCTCTTCATTATCAATTTGCAATGGATTTGTGAGCTGAAGTTGAGAACGCATCGCTTCTGCCAAAGTGAAACTGCCATTTTCAGATAGACGCATAGCATTTTCATACGCAGCTAAAGTTGCGGTTAATTTTTCATGGTCAACCTCTACCCACTTTCCTTTTAAAAGTGCCAGTCCATTTGTTTGGGTAAGTAATTGGTCCAATTCTTCTTTTGAAACTTTCTCACTACCAAAATAAAGCTCTGGACGAAATGACAATAAGGCATCTAAGCCAACTTTAGCTGGCTCTTTATCTCCAACTGAGATAGAAACCTTTAGGGAATTTGTTTTCTTATGCCACCAATCAGGAATGCGGCACAGAATACCACAGTCTTCATAAAGTGCTATTTCATTTAAAAAGACATATGCTTCAGTACTGGTAAATTTCAAAGGTGAAAATAATTCACCACTCTCTACTAGCTCAGAAATAAATTCACTTTTATCAGTAGCTTTGCTTACTGTAGATAGAAGCTCTAATAACGACTCATGCTCTCCTTTGTATTCAAGCAAAGCATTTTTCAGAGGAGTATGCAGCGTCTTTTGATTGCTTCTGGTAGAATAGGTTGCTAAAAAGGCGAAGGGATACTCCTCTGACTTGTTTTCAACAAGATGAAAAAAAACTCTTCCAACAATATGAATACTAGCATCATGCTCTACTAAAAATGCAGCTACTGAATTAGGATAATCCTTGATTACTTCACTGAATATTCCACTCAATTCACTCCATCTGTCTATTACCCAATTCCTATTTATATATTCCGTTCCAATAGCGAAGGGAACAGCTTGCAAAATATCTGCCAGTTCATCTTCTGAAAGAACATTGGCTTCACGGGTAAATTCAATACTAGGATGATTAGCCAAGCTTTTAATAAAAGTTGTGCCAACATAATGTAAAAATAATAAGGATGGAGACATCTCTGATTTTTTGGCAAGAAATCCAAAATAGAAAAGAGCTTTCATTTGGTTTTCTTTGAATTCTTGATAAAGTGTATCGTCAAAGAAAAATGATTTATTTCTTGTTGCCTCTAGGTCGATAATAAAACCTGTTTCTGTAAACACAGCAATCATTTCTTTGTTCATAGGCGTTCATTCCTTTCTTTCACAACCTTTACCTACATTATACATAATTTTACAAATTAATATTTTTCTATTCTGATAATTAAGCAAAAAATCTGGCTATGTGAGTAGAGCCGTTTTCGCTCCATTCACATAGCCAGATTTCCATTACTTTTTAAATATACCGAATGGCTTTCCAACCGGTAAAAATTCTCTTCCAAAATGTGCATTTAGAACAGCAGCGGCACAACCGTAAAAGGCTAATAAAGAAATAATTAACTCTGACCAACCAGCTAAGGCATGAGAGAAGTGCGGTGCAATTCCAAATGTATAAAGAGAAAGGCCGATAAACAAGAAATTAATAAAGAAGAAAATTAAAAATAGTACTTTATGCGTTTCAAGAGCTCCAATTGTCATAAATAGTGTAAATATTAAATATCCAACAAATGCCACTCCTAATTGTCTTGAATCCGCAGTTTCCTGCATTGTTGCACCAAATAGACCACTTTGAATCATCCAGGTCATTCCTACAGAAAACCAGAATAATCCGTACCCAGCAAATGCTGTTGCCCCAAATACATTATTATGTTTTGAATCTTGTGAAGACACCGAATGGGAGATTTTTTCCTGCTTTGTCGGGGAAATAAAGTTCACCGAATTCTTTTTTACCTGTATTTTTAAAATGAGTGG
>DAIDKD010000076.1 GCA_027451065.1 Bacillaceae bacterium
AGTTTGTCTTGCTCGTTTTTTGTTAATATAGAATTAACGTTGACGTTTCTTGTTTTGTTTAGTTTTCAAAGAACTTCGTCACTCAAAAGCGACTGCTCAATAATTATAGCACTTCTTACAAATTGTTGTCAACACCTTTTTAAAGTGAAATTGTGACAACAAAAAATAATATATCATGTTTTCATATCTAAAAGCAAGTATTTTTATCAAAAAAGTAAAAAAATCGTATCTGAATTCACTAATGATAAAAAAATCCTGGGGAGTCGTCTTTTGACTGCCCAGGATACTTTTTTTATTCCTCTACTTCATCAGTTTCTTCAATCTCTTCTTCCTTCTCAGTGATAGCTACTGTAGATACTTCTGTTTCAACATCGACTTTCATCAATCTAACACCTTGTGTGTTTCTTCCTGTAACAGAAATTTCCTCCACATCCATCCGAATGATAATTCCTGATGCTGTAACGAGGAGAACATCCTCTTCGCCACTTACTGATTTCAATGCTACAAGGGGACCATTTTTTTCGGTAACGTTACATGTTCGAATACCTTTTCCTCCACGTCCTTGTAATCGATATTCTTCCAATGGCGTCTGCTTTCCATATCCATTCTGGGTAACAATTAGGATTTTTAAACCCTCCTCAGCAACTTCCATACCGATTACACCGTCACCTTTTGAAAGAGAAATACCTTTTACTCCGCTTGCTGTACGCCCCATTGAACGCACATCTGTTTCATTAAAACGGATGAGCATCCCTTTTGAAGTTCCTATCAGAATTTCTCTTGTTCCATCAGTCAAGCGAACTGAAATTACTTCATCTTCTTCCTTTAATCCAATTGCGATTAATCCGTTGGTACGAATATTAGCAAAATCTGTTAATTTAGATCGTTTTGTCATACCGCTTTTCGTTGCAAAAAATAGATAATGATCCTCTTTGAAATCAGAGACTGGAATAATAGCATTAATCCATTCGCCCTTCTCTATCTCCAACAAATTAATAATCGGGAGTCCTTTTGCTGTTCTGCTGTATTCAGGAATTTCATATCCTTTTGCTCTGTATACTTTCCCTTTGTTAGAGAAAAATAGTAACGTATCATGTGTAGATGTGGTTAACAAATGCTCAACAAAATCATCTTCATTTGTCCCCATTCCTTGAATACCGCGCCCACCTCTCCGTTGGCTCCGGTATGTAGAAACTGGTAATCGTTTAATATAACCGTTATGAGTGAGGGTAACGATGATATTTTGCTCTGGAATTAAATCCTCATCCTCAATAGCTTCGAATCCACCCAAAACAATTTCAGATCTTCTGTCATCTCCATAACGCTCTTTGATATCGATTAGTTCTTCACGAATAATTTCAAGTACTTTTTCTTCATCTGCTAAAATTGCTTTTAATTCTGTAATTAGTTTCTGTAGTTCTTGGTACTCTGCTTCTATTTTATCCCGCTCTAACCCAGTTAATCGGCGTAAACGCATATCTAAAATAGCTTGTGCTTGTCGCTCAGATAAAGTGAATTTCTCCATCAACTTATTTTTGGCTTCTTCATCTGTTTTGGCATGGCGAATAATCGCAATTACTTCATCAATATGATCTAAAGCAATTCGCAAACCTTCTAAAATATGCGCTCTTGCTTCTGCTTTATTTAAATCAAACTGTGTACGTCTCGTGATGATTTCTTTTTGGTGCTCTAAATAATAGTGTAGACATTGTTTTAAGTTCAATACCTTTGGCTCACCATTTACAAGAGCCAACATGTTGACGCTGAAGTTGGATTGTAGTGCAGTATGCTTATACAAATTATTTAACAATACATTAGCATTGACATCACGGCGAAGTTCAATAACAATCCGCATTCCATTTCTATCTGACTCATCACGTAAATCTGTAATCCCATCTACTATTTTCTCACGAGCCAGTTCTGCAATACGTTCAATTAACTTTGCTTTATTCACTTGGTATGGGATTTCTGAAACAATGATTGCTTGCTTGCCATTGCTCTTTTCCTCAATTTCAACCTTAGCACGCATAGTGACACTGCCCCGACCAGTTTCATAGGCTTTTTTAATGCCGCTTCTGCCTAAGATTTGTGCGCCAGTTGGAAAATCCGGTCCTTTTATATATTCCATCAGTTCTAAATTAGTAATATCAGGATTTTTACTTACCTGTAATACCCCGTCAATTACTTCCTTTAAATTATGAGGAGGAATATTTGTCGCCATTCCCACCGCTATTCCCGTTGCGCCATTTACAAGTAAATTAGGGAATTTAGATGGCAATACGACAGGTTCTTTTTCAGATCCGTCATAGTTTGGTTCATAATCAATCGTATTTTTGTTAATATCACGAAGTAACTCCATTGCAATTTTGGACATTTTTGCTTCTGTATAACGCATGGCTGCTGCCCCATCACCGTCAATAGATCCGAAGTTCCCATGTCCATCTACCAACATGTATCGGTAACTGAAATCTTGAGCCATCCGCACCATCGTCTGGTACACTGCCGAATCACCATGTGGATGGTACTTACCGATTACTTCTCCGACGATACGAGCCGATTTTTTATAGGATTTATCCGCTACAATTCCTAAATCGTTCATTGCGTATAAAATTCGGCGGTGCACAGGCTTCATCCCATCGCGCACATCCGGCAAAGCACGGGATACGATAACACTCATGGAATACTCCAAGAAAGATTCACGCATGGTTTTGCTAATATTTATTTCTTTAATTCTGGATTTTTGATTCTCCATTGAAAATCAACACCTCCTAAGTATGGTCTAAAAAACCTTTCCCTTCTGAAAACGAAAGGTGCTATCCGAAAATTCATATCATACCTCACAAATAGAAAGAGTCAACTTAGAAAACCTTGATTTAACAACTGTTATCATAGTTGACTCTTTCGGTAGGCTAATTTGGAAAGGTAGTTTTTTCCCCTTTCCAAGTTAGCCTAGTAGTCGAGGTTCTTTACAAAAAGGGCATTTTCCTGAATAAAGTTCCGTCTTGGCTCTACTTTGTCTCCCATTAACATATCGAATGTTTCATCCGCTTCAATGGCATCTTGTAAACTTACTTGTAGTAAAGAACGTTCTTCAGGCTCCATTGTTGTTTCCCAAAGTTGCTCTGGGTTCATTTCACCGAGACCTTTATAACGCTGAATACTTGGCTTCGGCTGCTGAGAAAAAGTATTCAACACCGGCTCTAAATCTTTCGCCTCATAAGCATATTGTATCTTCTTTCCTTGCTGCACTTTATACAATGGCGGCTGTGCAATGTAAATATAGCCGGCTTCAAGTAATGGTCGCATATAGCGATAGAAGAAAGTTAACATGAGTGTACGAATATGAGCACCATCCACATCAGCATCTGTCATAATGATGATTTTATGATAACGTGCTTTTTCAATATTGAATTCTCCGCCAATTCCGCTGCCAATAGCTGTTACCATTGTACGAATTTCCTCATTTGACAAAACTCTATCCAAACGGGCTTTCTCCACGTTAAGTATTTTTCCTTTTAACGGTAAAATTGCTTGAAAGTGACGATCACGTCCTTGTTTTGCTGAGCCCCCCGCTGAATCTCCCTCTACAATAAACAGTTCACTAATAGAAGGGTCTTTGGATGAACAGTCTGCTAACTTACCAGGCAAACTTGAAATTTCAAGGGCACTTTTTCTTCTCGTTAATTCACGAGCTTTTTTAGCTGCCACTCTTGCACGTGATGCCATGATTCCCTTGTCAACAATCTGTCTTGCAACATTAGGATTTTCCAATAGAAACTTATCCAAAGCTTCTCCGAAAACAGATTCTGTAATTGTTCTTACTTCACTATTTCCTAATTTAGTCTTTGTTTGTCCTTCAAATTGCGGATTAGGATGCTTGATGGAAATAACAGCCGTTATTCCTTCCCTAACATCTTCCCCTGTTAAGTTACTTTCACTATCTTTGATGATGCTTGCTTTTCTTGCATAATCATTGATAACCCTTGTTAATGCTGTTTTAAATCCAACTTCATGGGCTCCACCTTCATGGGTATGGATATTATTTGCATAAGAGAATAAATTGCTTGTATAACCGTCATTGTATTGGAATGCTATTTCCACATTAATGCCATCTTTTTCTCCTTCCACATAGACAGGAGGATCAAAAAGGGATTCTTTCGTACGATTCAAGCTCTCTACATATGAAATAATCCCGCCTTCATAACAGAATTCTTTCACTTGTTTACTTTCTCTTTTATCCTCGATGGTTAATTTTAATCCTTTATTTAAAAAAGCCAATTCGCGAATACGAGTTGCTAAAATATCAAATTCATATACAGTTGTTTCTGTAAAAATAGTTGGGTCCGGTTGGAAGCGTGTTTTCGTTCCAGTAATATCTGTCGTACCAATCACTTCTAATTCCGTTACTGGCACACCACGCTCATATTTTTGATAATGAATTTTTCCGTCTCTATGAACAAAAACCTCTACTTCTGTGGATAAAGCATTTACTACGGAAGCCCCTACGCCGTGAAGTCCTCCCGATACTTTGTATCCACCACCGCCAAATTTCCCACCAGCATGAAGAACTGTCATAATAACCTCTACAGCCGGTCGTCCTGTTTTACTCTCTACATCTACTGGAATTCCTCTTCCATTATCTACAACAGTGATACTATTATCTTCTTCAATGGCTACATGAATATCATCACAGTACCCGGCTAACGCCTCATCGATACTATTGTCAACAATTTCCCAAACAAGGTGATGAAGTCCTCTCGAAGATGTTGAACCGATATACATACCGGGACGTTTTCTAACGGCCTCTAATCCTTCTAATACTTGAATGTTACTTGCGTCATAAGACTGTTGTTGTTCGTTTTGATCCATCGTCAAATCTTTCACCTACTTTTCTCCATCTTTCCGTTCATGACTTTATGCTAAAACTGAACCTTGTGAAATACGTATTGCTTGAGCTTTTTTCAATGTTTCATGTTCAATTCCTTCAACACTGGTTGTTGTAACAAAGGTTTGTACTTTCCCTTGGATTGTATTCAATAAATGCGACTGTCGATAATCATCTAATTCTGATAGTACATCGTCTAAAAGGAGGATGGGATATTCTTTTATTTCTGATTGAATTAATTCAATTTCTGCTAACTTTAAAGATAAAGCTGTTGTCCGTTGCTGCCCTTGGGAACCATAGGTTTGAACATTCTGATCGTTTACAAAAAAAACTAAGTCGTCTCGATGAGGCCCAATTAACGTAGTCCCCCTCGTTATTTCCCGTTCTTTTATTTGCTGAAATGCATCATAATAGCTATCTTTTATTTTCGACAAATCCATATCTTCCCATACATCAATGCTCGGCTTGTATTTTATCTCCAGAGATTCCATGCCTCTGCTGATTCCGCGATGAATGGGAGCAGCCCATTTTTGCAGTAGCTGAAGAAAGGAAAAACGCTTTTGAAGAATGACTGCACCATGCTCTACTAATTGGATTGTGAATACATCCAGCATCTCATCTGCTTTTTTTCGTTCTAATTGGAGTTTGCGTAAATAGTGATTTCGTTGCAACAGTACTTTTTGATACTGGGCCAGTTCATGCAAATATACAGGAGCAATCTGCCCAAGCTCCATATCTAAAAAACGTCTTCTGCCTTGGGGATTCCCTTTGACAAGATGCAAATCCTCCGGTGCAAACATCACCACGTTCATATGGCCAATATATTGACTAAGCTTTTGCTGCTCTAAATGATTTATTTTTGCTTTTTTCCCTTTTTTAGATAGGATAAACTGCAAGAAAAGGGAGGAGCTCCTTTTTTTAACGCTTCCCTCTATTTTACCATACTCTTCTCCAAAACGGATAAGTTCTTTATCATTGGACGTCCGATGGGACTTAGCCATCGCCAAAACGTAAATTGCTTCTAGAAGATTCGTCTTCCCTTGGGCATTCTCTCCAATAATGACATTAATCCTATCCTCAAAAGACAATTGGAGAGATTCATAATTACGAAAATTTTGCAAGAAAATATTTTCGATATACAAACTGTTCCCTCACTTTATGATTTCACAACAAATGTGCCAATTTTTTCAATGGAAATCTCATCTTTGTCGTAAAGTTTTTTTCCACGACGTTTTTCTAACTCCCCATTCACAAAAATATCATGCTCTTCAATAAACCACTTCGCCATTCCACCAGTGCTAATCACATCAGCCAGCTTTAAAAACTGACCTAGCGTAATGTATTCCGTTGAAATTTTCACTTCTTTTCCCATCCGTATCGCCCGCTTTCTAAAATTGTTCATTCCCCTATTGTACTAAATTTTTAAGATTTAGAAAAGGGGCATGCTGAAAAGCTACAATATCTGCTAGATATAAACAACAATAGGCAAGCCTGATAACTCCAGTGGCTTGCCCGAAAATTGCTGTTAGTATGTCCTTACTGGTAAAATCAATTGTAGTACTGAATCATCTCCTGGCGGATGTAAAACGAAAGGACGCATAGAACCAGTAAAATGAATTTCAATATCTGAGCTTTCTATTGCTTTTAAAGCATCCATCATGTATTTCCCGCTAAATGAAATCTTCAATTCTTCACCAATAATCCCATCACATTGTACTTTTTCGCTAACTTTCCCGATTTCTGGAGAATGAGAGGATATCTCCACGATATTATTATCATGCGTTGTTGCTTTTACTACATTGTTTCGTCCTTCTCTTGCCAATAGAGATGCACGGTCAACTGCCTGCAAAAATGCTTTTGTATTAACTTTCAAAGTAGTTTTGCTTTCAGTTGGAATTAATCTGGATGTTTCTGGATAATTTCCTTCAAGTAGACGCGAGAAAAACAATAAATGTTTTGTTTTAAATAAAACTTGATAGTCCGTCATAACCATTTCAACAACTTCATCATTGTCATCTAGAATTTTACTTAATTCAGTTAAACTTTTACCTGGGATAACTGCGTTCATCTCCATATTAGCTGAGACACTATCAATTCTTGCTTTTCGCAGTGCCAATCGGTGACTATCTGTTGCAATACAGCTTAGTTCATTATTGATAACTTTCCAGTTCACTCCAGTTAAAACAGGACGTGTTTCTGATGTAGAAACTGCAAATACCGTCTGACGAATCATAAATTTTAGTAAATCTGTTGGTATTCTGCACACTTGATCTTCCTCAATTTGTGGTAACTGTGGATATTCTTCTGCATCTAGACCATTTAAATTAAAAACAGAACTCCCTGACTTTATTTTTGTCATAAGATGATCTTCAACTGTTATTTCAACATGTTCAGCAGGGAGCTTTCTTACAATCTCCCCAAAATATTTTGCGGACAAAACGATACTTCCTTCTGTTTTCACATCAACAATTATCTGGCCATTTTCTTCAATGGGAATATGGTACTGAATGGAGATATCCGAATCACTTCCTGTTAAGGTAAGTCCTTCTTTATTCGCTACAATTTTTATTCCTGTTAAAATAGGGATTGTTGTTCTAGACGATACAGCTTTCATGACATCTTGAACAGATTGGATAAGATATTCTCTTTGAATGATAAATTGCATAACCGCTCCTCCTAGTTTGTTATATAGTTTACTGTAGAAACATGACTAAATATATATAATAATCTTTAAAAAAATAAGTACTAGTAGTAGTAGGCCTTGTTGATATGTGGATAACTACCGCGAAGTTGATGAAAAACAGTCTATCAACATGTGGATAGACTGTGGGCAAGCTATGGTTAGTTATGCACATTGTCAACAAGACTCTATCGTTTTAGTAATTCTTCAATTTCTGTTACTTGACGCTGGAGTTGTGCATCAGCAGCTAATAACTTCGAAATTTTTTCATGGGCGTGAATTACTGTGGTATGATCACGGCCACCAAATTCTTCCCCGATTTTCGGCAAAGAAGAATCGGTGAGCTCTCTAGACAAGTACATTGCCACTTGCCTCGGAAAAGCAATAGATTTGGTTCTTTTCTTTGCTTTGAAATCTTCCATTTTTACATGAAAAACATCAGCTACCGCTTGCTGAATATCTTTGATGACTAAGATTTTCGGCTTTGCTCCTGGAATGATATCCCTTAGTGCTTCAGCAGCCAAATCTGCATTAATATCTCTATTGCTTAGTGATGAATAGGCAACGACTCTCGTTAATGCTCCTTCCAATTCACGGATGTTAGAATCAATTTGATTGGCAATATATAGCATTACTTCGTTAGGAATATTTAATCCATCAGCTTTTGCCTTTTTTCTTAAAATAGCAATTCGTGTTTCTAAGTCTGGTGGTGTAATATCCGTAATCAGTCCCCATTCAAAGCGTGAACGTAATCTGTCTTCCAGTGTTGGAATTTCCTTCGGCGGACGGTCGCTGGAGATGATAATTTGCTTACTTTCTTCATGCAATGTATTAAAGGTATGGAAAAATTCCTCTTGGGTTGATTCTTTCCCTGCCAAAAATTGTATATCGTCAATTAAGAGTACATCAATACTGCGATATTTGTTTCGAAAGGCATCTGCTTTATTATCACGAATAGAGTTGATAAATTCATTTACAAATGTTTCTGATGTTAAGTAAGCGACTTTAGCATTAGGTTTATGTTGCAATACATAGTGACCGATAGCATGCATCAGATGTGTTTTTCCTAAACCGACTCCTCCATAAAGAAAAAGTGGGTTATATGCTTTAGCCGGTGCTTCCGCAACAGCTAAGGAAGCCGCATGAGCAAAGCGATTTCCAGATCCAATTACAAAAGTATCAAAGGTGTATTTTGGATTTAATAGATGTTGGGTGTATTCTTGGGTACTGCTGTTATTTTTTTTGCCATCTTCCTCAGGAGGTTGATTTTCTAGTATCTCCATTTGGTCTTCGGGAATTACGAGTTTAATTTCTAAATCTTCTCCGATTAAATCATAAATCGTGTCATGTATTAAACCTAAATAATGGCCCTCTAGCCAATTCCTTGTAAAATCATTTGGGGCCATGATAATAAAGGCGTCTTTTTCTAAAGAGTGAGCCTTCGTTGCCTGCAGCCAAGTTTCATAGCTAGGTTTAGAAACTTTTTTTTGTAGAGCTTCCAACGTCTTCTGCCATAAATCGTCGATGTTCTCCACTCAATAAACCTCCTTCTTTCATGCGTTTATTCTCAATGTATATTTATACAAAACGAATAATGTGCTATTGTATACATAGGAGGGGTACCCGAATGTTATAAACAATATGCACAATGTTCTAAATGAGTTGTAAACATATGTGAAAAACTTGTTCACATGTTATCAACAGTTTGTGGATAAAAAAATAATATCCACATGCTGTTTTTGAGTTAGAGCACAAATATCATATCAAATTCAAAGAGTAATATCAATGGTTTTTAAATACTTATCCACATTTTCAATAAGTTGTGGGAACGTGTTTTCCACAACACCAAATATTGTGTACAAAGTGTTCATATGTGCTGTGGATATTTTTTTTGATTGTTTTTTGTTATCCACAGCCCTATCAATTCAAGAGTGGACAAGTAAAATATATGTAAGTTAAAGGTTTTTTCTGGTTCTGGTAATATGAGGAAACATTCATAGGGTGTCATATGCTCAGACAACTAGGAATCTATGAATGAAGGATGTCCCAAAAATTGATTGATGCCACAACTCATCGGATTTCATATTTTTTTAAGGTGATGGAGATGATTGAAACCCACCATCTCCATCACCTTAAAAAAATAGTTGACATTTCCATGTGAAATTAACTATAATTTATAGGACTGTCTAAGATAACAGTAAATCCTCAGGGAGGTGTCATATTATGAAAAGAACATTTCAACCAAATAATCGTAAACGTAGTAAAGTACATGGTTTCCGTGCGCGCATGAGTACAAAAAACGGACGTAACGTTCTAGCTGCTCGTCGCCGTAAAGGTAGAAAAGTATTATCTGCGTAAACCACTGAAGCTTCAGTGGTTTTTTTTCTTATTATTGAAAAAAAGCGATGATTTCTTAGGAGTGTAAGTGGATGAAGAAAAAATATCGTGTAAAGAAGCAAACGGATTTCAAGGCAATCTTTAATCAGCGGAATTCTACGGCCAATAGACAGTTTATTGTTTATCAATTGGATAAGGAAAATCAGCAGTTTTTCCGAGTAGGATTGTCTGTTAGCAAGAAGCTGGGCAATGCAGTAGTACGTAATCATACGAAACGATATATCAGACAAATTCTTACAGAGGAAAAAGACTCTATTTCTGTAGGGAAGGATTATGTTATAATTGCAAGGAAGCCTTGTGTTGAAATGAATTATACAGATTTTAAAAAAAGTTTGATTCATGTATTGAAAAAAGCAAAGGTATGGCAAGGAAAATGAAGAAGGAGGACAAAAGATTGAAGAAGAAAATGGGGCTGTTGATGGCCTTCGCGGGAATGCTGGTTCTCTTAAGCGGTTGTGGACAAACAAATGAGCCGATTAACGCTGAAAGTACTGGTTTTTGGAATCAATTCATAGTATATCCATTATCGCAATTTATTACATGGGTATCTAATCTATTTGGTGGAAATTATGGAATTGGGATTATTGTGGCAACTTTAATTGTTCGTTTTGCAATAATGCCTCTGATGCTGAAACAAATAAAAAGCACAAAAGCAATGCAGGCAATGCAGCCGGAGATAAAAGAGCTGCAAAAAAAATATAGCTCTAAAGATCAGGCTACTCAGCAAAAATTACAGCAAGAGACAATGGCTCTGTATAAAAAGTATGGTGTGAATCCAATGGCGGGATGTTTCCCGATGCTGATACAAATGCCGGTTCTGTTTGGATTCTGGCAAGCCATTATGAGAACGCCAGCTATTGCTGAGCAGTCGTTCCTATGGTTTGAGTTAGGTGAGCAAGATCCATTTTTTATCTTACCGATTACAGCGGCGATTACAACATTTTTATCACAGAAAATTTCTATGGCAGGAAATTCTAGTGATAATCCGCAAATGAAAATGATGCTGTATATCATGCCAGTAATGATTTTAATGGGGGCAGTGAGCCTGCCAGCAGCATTACCAATGTATTGGATTATCGGTAATCTTTTCACGATTTTCCAAACGATGATTGTAAGAGGTCCAGAAATGAGAGAAGCTGCTAAAGCAAGGGGAGAGAAAAAGTGAAACAGGTAACTGGCAGGGGAGAAACGATTGAACAAGCGATTGAGCAAGCGTTACAGCAGTTGCAAACAACAAAAGAAAAAGTTGAAATCAATATTATTGATGAGGGGAAAAAATCCTTTCTTGGTTTATTTGGTGGGCGCCCGGCAGTAGTACAAGTTACTAAGCCAGAAGACCCAGTTGAAAAAGCAGAAGAATATTTGCAAAATATCCTGACTGATATGGGGATAAAGAGCACGATTAAAAGTGAGGTAAATGGGAAAGAAGTGACGTTTTCTTTATCAGGAGAACGGATGGCCCTTGTTATCGGGAAAAGGGGAGCAACTTTAAATAGTTTACAATTTCTCACGCAGTTAGTAGCCAATAAAATTGCGAATGAATATATTTCTGTCATTGTTGATGCAGAAGGATACAGGCAAAAGCGCAAAGAAGCCTTAGAGCAATTAGCGAAAAAGACAGCGCGGGAAGCGAAAGTTTCTCAGAAAAAAATAGCACTGGACCCGATGCCCTCTTTTGAAAGAAAAATTGTCCATCAAGCTCTGAGTAAGTATTCATACATACAAACAGAATCTTGCGGACAAGATCCTCACCGTCACATTGTTGTGTCAGTTAAGGGTCGGTGAAAAAAGCACTCATGACGATAGATGTTGTCATGAGTGCTTTTTTTATAGGTGATAACTACTGCTAATTAGCAGTAGTTATCACCTACAAAAAAAGAGAAAAAAACCAGTGTCTGTGGACAATTTCGAAAATGCAGGTATAAACTTATCCACTGTGGAAAAGTTTGTGCCTGCATTTTTGGGGTTATACTAAATAAGAAACACTGATATAGACAAATACCTTTTTCAAAATCAATATTTTATGGTATTCTATTTG
>DAIDKD010000077.1 GCA_027451065.1 Bacillaceae bacterium
GACACGTGATGGTTATTACCGTGGTAGTTGCTTCACTTATTTTGGTTTCTGGTATCCGCATGCGCTACATTCTTACTCTTGTTGGAATAGTTGTTGGTGTAGCGGCATTGGCTGTGTTTCTTTACTTTACATTTGAAGATGTTCTCGTCCCAAATATTATCAAACCATACCAACTAAGTCGTTTCTACGGTTGGCTGGCCCCTAATGAGTATCCTGATGCAGGATATCAGCTAATCAAAGGGCTGCTTGCTACCGGATCTGGTCAGCTCTTTGGAACAGGCTTCCAAAACAGCAACGTGACAGTTCCTGAAGCTCAAACAGATTTTATCTTTAGTGTTATTGCAAATCAATGGGGCTTTGTCGGAGCGAGTATCGTTATTTCTTTATTCTTTTTACTTATTTACAGAATCATTAGAATCTCATTGGACAGTAATGAACCTTTCGGCAGCTATATATGTGCTGGTATTGTGACAATGATTGCCTTTCAAGTTTTTCAAAATGTAGGCATGGGTCTTGGATTACTGCCAATTACAGGAATCACCTTGCCGTTCCTAAGCTACGGAGGAACTTCATTACTAACGTTTATGATTGCAATTGGCTTTGTATTGAATGTTCACTCTCGAACAAGGGACTATATGTTTGAATCGAGAGAAGAGTAACTAAGATGCGAGGAGGTCTGGGCAAATCAATGATTTTATCGGATTTGCTTAGATCTTTTTTCTTTGATATGTCTCTTTTCACACAAAATTGGTGAAACTTCTCATACGATCTTACACTTTTCTTATAAGGCAGGTGAAATTTATGTTTGATATTATCGGTGATATTCATGGTTGTTATGAGGAATTTTATCAGTTGACAGAGAAGTTGGGTTATTCTTGGCAAACTGGAATTCCCATACATGCAGAAAGAAGTTTGGTTTTTCTTGGGGATATTACTGACAGAGGGAAATTCTCAATGAAAATGATTGAAGTTGTCTATGAGTTGGTCATAAATCAAAAAAATGCTTACTATTCTCCAGGAAATCATTGCAATAAACTATATCGCTTCTTTTTAGGAAGAAATGTGCAAGTTACTCACGGGCTTGAAACAACTGTTGCAGAATACACATCCCTTTCCTCATCGAAACAAAAAGAAATTCGCGATAAAATGATTCAGCTGTATGAACAATCTCCCCTTTACCATCGACTTGACAATGATAAGCTTATTACTTGTCACGCTGGTATCCGCGAAGATTATATTGGAGAAGGTCATCGTTCTGTTCAAAAATTTGTCTTGTATGGAGATATTACTGGAGAAAAGCACCCTGATGGTTCTCCTGTCCGTTGCGATTGGGCTAAAAAATATCGAGGGGAGCGTTGGATTATATACGGGCATACCCCTGTAAAAGAACCGCGTCTCCTAAATAAAACAATAAATATTGATACAGGATGTGTGTTCGGAGGAAGCTTAACGGTCCTTAGGTATCCTGAAATGGACATTGTTTCTGTTCCTTCAAAAATGCCTTATGTAGAAGAGAAATTCAAACTCAGGTTTTGATAAATGAGTGGTTTTTACCCATTTATCAAAACCTGCAAGGAAGGATAGCAACCTAGAGCATTATAAAATCAAAATATTTGTTGGTTGCCCTTCTCTGTTTCATTCGCAGCGAAAGTATTTTTTCGATACCTTCTACAGCTTAACCCTCTTTCACCTTCTGCACTAGTTCTTCCATATCCTTCGGTAAAGGGGCGTGGAAGTTCATGGTTCTTTTTAAAAATGGATGATAGAATGATAATTCTGCACTATGTAGAGCCTGACGCTTGATTTTCTCTACTTTCCCACCGTATAAATCATCTCCTATCAATGGATGCCCTAAATACGCAAAATGAACGCGAATTTGATGGGTACGTCCTGTGTCGAGAGTAACTGTTACAAGTGTCATATCACTTAGAGCTTTCTTCACCTCATAATGAGTAACAGCATCTTGTCCATCTTCACTTACTTCCCGCTCAATAATACTTGTCGTACTCCTACCGATAGGAGCATCAATTGTCCCTTTATTATGTACTAACTCTCCGTGAACAATTGCTTTATATATTCTTTTCACACTTTTTTCCTTTTGCTGTTGGGAGAGCAAATGATGAACATAACGATTTTTCGCTACTAACAGCAATCCTGAAGTATCTTTATCTAATCTTGTTACTACATGAACTGTGCTTGAAATACAATGTTTATCATAATAATATAAAAGGGCATTTGCCAACGTTCCAGTTGGGTGCTCACGAGAAGGAATTGTAGGCAAATTAGCAGGCTTATTTACGACAAGTACATAATCATCTTCATAAATAATAGTAAGCGGGATATCTTCTGCGACCATCTCCTCACTACGCTTTTCAACTGGAAAGCACACTGTGACTTTATCTCCGCGCGAAAGCATATAACGGACGGTTTCATCCATTCCATTCACCATTAGATTTCCACCTTTAAATTTAATATCCGTTAACGCCGCACGAGAAATTCCTTTTTCTTTCACAAACTCTCGCAAAAGCATGTTGTCCTCACTCTTTGTTACTTCCCACTCTATAGTAAATCTAACCACGTCTTCACCCCTATATCCCCCTATTATCATCTGCTACGAATGCATCACGTACTCTGTTCCAAAATGGAAAAGGGCGGAACCGGACAAATCTTACTTTCTCATCTGCTACACGAAATTGAATGGATTGAATATTTTCCTCATCCAAAGAAAGATGATCCAATGTTATTTGAAAGTCAGTATCTCCATTTGGATGAATCAAGCATGTATGATGCTTAGGCAAAATAAGGGGTGAACCAATTGTACGGAATACCCGATTATTAATAGATGCCATCTCTGTTACTTGGAAAGCCTCTATGGTTGGATGAATAATCGCTCCTCCTAAAGCTTTATTATATGCTGTACTTCCAGTTGGAGTTGACACACACAACCCATCTCCACGGAATGTTTCAAAATACTTATTCTTCATTTGGATATCTAATACGAGGGTGCCACCCTTGCTTTTTATTGTACATTCATTTAAAGCAATGAATCGAGAGTCTTCACCGTCACGATAACGAATCAAAACCTCCAACAATGGATACTCTACGATTTCAAAAGGATTTCTAGCAATAGCCTCAGCCAATTTATCTATTTCTGTAGAAAGCCAGTCAGCATAAAAGCCTAGGTGCCCTGTATGAACTCCAACAAAAGCTGTTTCCTTGATACGATGTTGATAACGATGAAAGGCCTGTAGAAGGGTTCCATCCCCTCCTATAGACACAACTATATCAGGATTCTCCTCGTCCATTTCAATTTGAAAATCTTGAAAATACCTTTCCATTTGCTTCTTTACATTTTCTGATAAAACATCTTCCTTTGACTGAATAGCAAACTTCATTCCGACTCTCCTAACCTTCTTTGTCATCTTTTCCTATCTCTTTTTTCAAGAAAAATGCTTGGGCCTCACGAATTTCATGTTTGATTTCAGACATCTCTTCATCAAGTAAATAAGCTGCTTCGGCTGCCCTTTGCAACCTTTCATAAATTTTTTCTGGATATTTCCCGCTATACTTATAATTAAGAGAATGCTCAATTGTTGCCCAGAAATTCATTGCCAAAGTTCTAATTTGAATTTCAACCAAAACTTTCTTCTCACCATTAATCGTCTGAATTGGATATAAAAGAACCATGTGATACGAACGATAGCCACTAGCTTTTTTTTGTGTCACATAATCCCTTTCTTCCACAATTTCAAAGTCTTTTCTTTTACGAAGTAAGTCTACTACTGTCTTGATATCATCTACAAACTGGCACATCATACGAAGACCGGCAATGTCTTGAAGCTCTTCCAATTTATCCAACGGAATTCCTCGTCTCTCCGCTTTATCTAAAATGCTGGCTGTAGATTTGACACGTCCTGTGACAAATTCGATTGGAGAATGCTCCTTATGTATTTTAAATTGAGAGCGAATTCCTTTTAATTTTACTTTTAGCTCATCTACAGCCTGATCATATGGTGCTAAAAACTCTTCCCAAATTCGATCCATCTTGCTCACCACCAAATTCACTTCATATCTTTCTACTCTAATCGTCTATATTTTACCATACTTTGCTAATAATAGAGAAAGCAATATGGAGAAATATTGCGAAAAAAGATGCAATATTTTCTAATTTTTGCTACAATTTTCTTTCACTAAAATAATTTTCGAAAGGATACAAATATATGAATCATGAGATAGAAATTGAATTTAAAAACTTGTTGGAAAAAGAGGAATTTTATCATCTTGTAGACGCCTTTACACAACAAAACTCCTTCGTCTCTCAAACAAACTATTACTTTGAGACACCTTCTTTTTTATTAAAAAAGAAAAAATGTGCTCTTCGTATTCGTGAAAAAAATCACACGTATACATTGACACTTAAACGCCCTCACACAGTCGGATTGTTGGAAAGCCACGAATCTTTAACAAAGGAGGAAGCCGAAGCTGTCTTAAAATCACCAAACCAATTACCAGACACATTTAAATCTTTGCTAGAAGATTTGCAAATCTCAGTATCTGACCTTACATTATTAGGAAGTCTTACAACAAACCGCACCGAAATCCCTTATCGTGGCGGACTCCTAGTCTTAGACCATAGCACGTATTTAGGTTGGGAAGATTATGAAGTAGAGTATGAGGTTCAAGATGAACAAAAAGGTAAAGAAGTATTTCTAGAATTACTGCAACACCACCATATTCCTGTTCGTAAAACGAAAAATAAAATCCAACGTTTCTTTGATAAAAGTTTCGAATTGTGAAACAACACCTATTGATATAGTAGGAACACAAACAGAGATAGCGATAAAGAATCAACATGTACATTCTCAAATCGAAATACGAGAATATTATCAAGCAGATGACATGAACTGGATGCACGAAAAGAAGTATTGGAACGGACTAAAAAGCATCCCTGTGGTAAAAGCAATGTTTAAGAAGTGCTTTTCCTTGATTCCGTACATTATAATGTGTACAATGTACATAGACTATCGGCAGCTTTTGTACAAAGCTGCCAATTTTTAATGATTGGAAGCCGATAATATATGATAGAGATGTACCTTTTTGTTAACCCCTTAAGCCCTGAATATTGGTCCATTGATCCCATTATCCAAAAATTACAAGTGGAATATGGTGATCTTTTTAAGCTAACACATTTTTTGACAGGTGGAGAAGACGTTACTCCTTCCTACAGGTCATATACACCTATTCAACCTTTTTCCTATGTACTAGAACAAGAAAGTGAGACACATGATGAGCCAGGTTGGCTGAAGCAACCGCTCTTTCTTCCTCATCCAGCATTCCTTGCAATAAAAGCAGCACAATGCTATGGAAAAAAAGTTTCGGCAAAATTCCTTCATCAACTGCAAATTGCGCATTTCTTCGATAAGAAGAATTTAAAAAATAAAAGTGTGCTAAAGCAATGCGCGATAGATGCCAGACTTGATTTAGAAGAATTTGAGTGTGATATCCACCTAGATACTGTAAAAAATGCCTTGCATGCTGATTTTAAAGTAGCGAATGAATTACAGGTATCGGATACACCGACACTTATTTTTTATAGTAGCAATGTAAATGAACCTGGAGTAAAGGTTCATTCTCACTACCATTATGATGTATATGCAAATATTATTAGGAATAGTAGTAATCTTGATGTTCACCCACCATATTCACCACCACCGCTAGAAGAATTTATCCGAACGAAATCGCTCGTTACAACTGAAACACTGGCTATGCTTTACAATAAAAGCCTCAGAGAGATTGATTTAGAGATGAAAAAACTCGTTCTCAAACGCAAAGTTCAACAGAAAACATGGCACTCAATAACCTTTTGGAAAACATTAGATATATAAGAGCAGAAGGTTATTTAGTGTGCAGTGCTTACGCGGGAACTAGGATGAACAGGAATGGGCTGATGGAATGTGGCTGAAAACTGCTATACTCCGTTAGCTCATTTTTCACTTTTATGAACATATAAAGGAGTCTTTTCGTTACTCTCAAGTTAGTTGAAATGGAAGTTTTTTGGCAAAATAAAAAACCCGGGGGGGACCGGGTTTTTTATTGCAATATCAACGGGATATTGCAAAGGGGATGGGAGAATTTTTCACATTCAAACAAAGGGGTATATGTTTTCTGTGAATGTTTATCACATTTATTATGTTACACGATTCGACAAAATTCTGCAAGAACTTTTTTGTTTGTTCACATTTTCGTCAAAAAAGTAACACTTTTGGTGGTATCTTTTTCACTAACATTGTTTACACCATCTGGGATTCTAAGACAGTTTTTCTCTTACCGTCCTTTCATACGAAATAATAGTGTCTCCATTTCTTCTAAATACTGCTCAAATACCTTCATCGCTTCTTCAATCGGTTCCTTTGATGTCATATCGACCCCAGCGTTTTTCAACACCTCAATTGGATAATTAGAACTTCCAGCTTTTAGGAATTCATTAATGTAACGATCTACTGCCGGTGTTCCTTCTTCCAAAATCTGTTTCGATAATGCAGCCGCAGCACTAAAGCCAGTTGCATATTGATATACATAATAATTATAATAGAAGTGCGGGATTCTCGCCCACTCTAAGCCAATTTGTTCATCGATAACAATTTCTGTCCCAAAATATTTTTTGTTTAGACCATAATAAATTTCTGTTAATAAATCTGGGGTCAAGGCCTCCCCATTTTGCGCTTTTTGATGAATGACATGCTCAAACTCAGCAAACATTGTTTGACGGAAAACTGTGCCACGGAAACCTTCTAAATAGTTATTTAATAAATACAAACGTTTCTTCTCATCATCTGTATTTTTCAACAAAAAGTGATTTAATAAAGCTTCATTACATGTAGAAGCAACTTCTGCAACAAAAATAGAATAATCTCCATATACATACGGCTGTGCTTCTCTTGTGTAGTAGCTATGAACAGAGTGCCCTAACTCATGCGCCAAGGTAAATAGATTATTGATATTATCTTGCCAGTTCATTAAAATGTATGGGTTCGTCCCGTATGCCCCAGAGCTATAGGCTCCACTTCTTTTTCCACGATTTTCATATACATCAATCCAGCGATTTTGAAATGCCTCCTGTAAAATCTCGCTATACTCTTCTCCTAGAACCTCTAAGCCTTTCTTCACATATTGTTCCGCCTCTTCATAAGTAACAGTAATTTTAGCATCAGATATTAACGGCGTATACATATCATACATGTGCAGTTCTTCTACATCTAGCACTTTCTTACGTAATGCCACATAGCGTTGCAACAAGTGTAAATTTTCATTCACTGTATCTACCAATTGATCATATACCGACTCTGGAATATGATTTCTACTTAATGCGGCTTGACGAGCATTTTCATAATTCCGGACTTTTGCATAGAAATTATCTTTCTTCACTGTACCGCTTAATGTACTAGCAAATGTGTTTTTATAGGCACCGTATGTCTTATAAACAGCTTCAAATGCTGCCTGACGAACATTTCTATCTTCACTCTCTAAAAATTGAATATAGCGCCCGTGGGTAATTTCTACCTCGTTCCCCTTCTCATCTTTAATAGTCGGGAACTTCAAATCTGCATTATTCAACATACCAAAAGTATTGCTTGAGGAACTTGTTACTTCTGAAACTTCCGCCAGTAGTGCTTCTTTATCCGCTGTTAGCACATGTGGTCGTTGCTGATTAATTTCTTCCAACGCATGTTTGTAAAGTTGTAACCCTTCATTCTCTTCTAGAAATTTCTCTAACTTTGACTCTTCAATCCCTAAAATTTCAGGAACGATATAGCTCATTGCACTTGCGGCTTGAGTATATAATGTTTTTACTCGGTCATCAAAAGACTGGTAAAAAGAGTTGGTTGTATCTTGATCATATCTCATATGTGCATATGTATATAATTTTCCTAAACGTTCTGACAATTCGTCCTGCACTTTTAATGCTTCTAGCAACGATTCTGCTGAAATATCTAACTTCCCTTGATACTGGACCATACTCGGAATCAATTCTTTGATTTGCTGAAATTCCTTTTCCCACTCTTCATCTGTAGAAAAAATATCTTCCAAACGCCATGTTTCCTCTACCTTCATTTCACTGCGACTTGGTAACGTTTTTACTTGTGA
This sequence comes from Bacillaceae bacterium, assembly GCA_027451065.1. Taxonomy (GTDB): domain Bacteria; phylum Bacillota; class Bacilli; order Bacillales; family Bacillaceae_G; genus DAIDKD01. The sequence goes on from DAIDKD010000077.1 coordinate 8,146, forward strand.
TTGTTCTGGCAACGTTAATTCCTCCTTTTTCTTGTCTCTTTATAGTATTCCTCTACTCTTTATCATATCCTTCTTTGTTGCCTTAAAGCAAGTAGTGTGGTTTCATAATCTAACGAACAAGCTTCCTCTACTGTTCTTGGTATGTGAAAGTCTTTCTGTTTTTTATACAAACCTTCTTCTATTATTTGAAAGCAGTTTCCCAAAACAAGAAATTCCATATATTCTTTAATCACAAAAGAATACTCTTCATCTTGATAAAATAACAGTTGCCGAAAAGATAGAAGTCCTTGATGAAACAACTTATTCATATAGTTACAAAGAGAAGCGATTGTACAACATTCATCTATTTTCATAGGATGTAGAATGGAAAGAAATAAAGAGCCTTGCCATAGAATCGGGGATGTTCGAAGTGCAAAGGAGGATGGAGTAGGCACTCCTACTTCAGCTGGAAAATATTTTATCTCTGCCTCATACATTTTTTGTAAAAAAAATTGTACTTGCTTATCATATACACTTGGCAAATACATACGCCATTTTTTCTTCTTTATGCACCATTCCCGATGAATAGAATAGATAAGTGTTGATTCTTCTCTAAATAACATCGGAAGAGTAAAATTCTGTGTAGAATATGTGTGAAGATGGGAAATAGCAGTTTGAGCAGAAAAGGAATACATGGTGGAACCTAACTTTAGAAATGTGTTTGTGATAGGACAATAAGACAGGAGTTCATAGTGATGATGATTTGTGATGAATAGCTCTTGAAATGGAGTGATATGAAAGGTGTGGGACTTTTTTCGTTTCAAGCATTTCCCACCTAGAATCCAAATAACATGAACATTCGCCTTTTGATAAGACTCGGTTCGCTTTTGAAAGAGACTGCTACTAATAGTTGAGCATTGGTACTCAATCGCAATACTTTTTTCTTTATAGGTAAAGAGTAAGTCTGGGCGCTGTTTAATATTCGGAAGGTATGCTTCTAATTGAACAGATATCCCTTGTCGTTGCAACCATTTATACAGCTTTATTTTCCCATCCATATGATAAGCCGATTCATTTTCCAAATCCTCTAAACATTCGTCTCTCCGATAATGAGCAAAGTGATAACGTTTCTTCTCTCCCAACTTTAACTGTACTGGTTGCTTGCAGATAGGACAAAAGAAGTCTTCTTGTTTTCTTAACTGAAGTAATTGTTGCTTTGACCACTCTTCTGCCAATGAAAATTTTTCTCCTTGTTGTCGTTGTGCTACTAACATGAGATTTCTCCTTTCTATATATGTAGAGAATCAAGATTTAGCTTGGAAGATGAGGTATGGGTGGAAACCACCCGTGCCTCACCTTATTGGAAAGTATTCTTGCATTACTTGCATTGCATTTTTCTCTGCGATGCACTTTCCATATTCCTGCAAACGATGAATCGTAATATTTGTATCACTTCCATACTCCAAGCCTAGACAAACTAGAAGTGTTACTTCTTTTAGTTCAAATAGAAAGTTTTCAAAGTGAAAATACACAAAGTACGAATCTTCAAATTGATAAAGAGTTGTCTGAACATCTTCCCATGTCACTTGCTGACTTAATGAGATGACATCTTCAATGTCGGAAAACCTCAGAACACTTGAATAATCAGCTTCTGTTACCTTGCCATTATCGGCTTTCTTGTTGCTTTTGCTTATGTGATCTGTTTGGCGTAGTGTATCTTCTAATTTTTCACCTATCGGCATATGCATCGTTTCCTCACCGCCAACGAACCCTTCAAAATTTACATTATCATATGGATATGTACTTTTCGTCACAGTTACTAGAATTCCTTTTTCTACTGTCTGTACTTGAACCCAAAGAGGTTCCCCTGCTGGAAATTCATCACGAAGATATATATCTTCGACGATATTTCGAAATAATTCCTCCCCTTTCTCACGATTAAACAAAATATCCTCCTTCGTATACCCCATTTTCTCTATGTCTACATACGGAATTTTCAGTATTAGTGTATTATCATCTATTCTTTCAATTTCCACGCTCTTCACTTCCCTTCTCTTGGTGTCTTATTCATTTTTTTATTACGAAAGGGCCCATTTCCTTAAAACATTTGTTAAAAAGAAAATTGAGTCATATTACCTTACCTCTTTATAATACAATAATCTAGTTAGACTTGTACTACATTTTGGAGGGATGAATTTGGATTCTAACAGTATCACATCGATATTCATGATGATTGGAATTGATATTGTCTTAGGAGGAGATAACGCAATGGTTATTGCGTTGGCTAGCAAAAACCTCCCAAAAAAAGAAAGGAACAAAGCAATATACATTGGTACAGGACTAGCTATATTCGTCCGCATTCTGCTTACATTTTTAGCAGCGACACTGCTTTCTGTGCCGTATGTCCGAGGAATTGGTGGGATACTACTTCTTTATATCGCTTACAAATTATTAAAAGACTCAAACAACCATCAACCTAATGTTCACGGCGGAAAATCCGTGATAGGAGCTGTCAAAACAATCGTATTTGCTGATTTACTGATGGGAATCGACAATATTTTAGCTGTTGCAGGTGCTTCTCAAGGAAATTTACAACTGATGGTACTAGGTTTCATCATTTCTGTACCTATTATTATTTGGGGAAGCAAGCTTATTCTTCAATTAATAGAAAAATATCCTTTTTTACTTTACGTTGGTGCCAGCATGATTGGATTTACTGCCGGCGAAATGATGACACAAGAATCTGCCTTTCGTCCTGTGTTTACTCTCTACCCTTTTCTTGTTGCTATCATCCCCATTCTCACTATCATCATCACTTTCACACTATCCATTTTTGTAAACATCAAAGGTTTTAAAGGTAACTGAAAAGAAATATCAACTTCATGGACACATTATACACTATGACATTCGAAAAATATATAGACTTTATCAAAAATATTTTTTGAATATAAAAGTATACGCATTTCACCAACTTAGATTGGAAATAAGAATTTCTCCTACTTCACACATTGTCTTTTCCGCTAGCTTACCTGGCCACTACATCTCAAAAAAAGTAGAAACAGAGAGAAGAGAAAATATTCGAAACTACTCTATTTTCACACCCTCTGCCTCTCATCTTGCTATGGTTCAATATTTTCTCTATCCCTATGAATAAAAACTTTGATATTCTTTAAACTCTGCCTCTGAGCAAAGAACCCAGTGGTTTTTTCGAATTTCCCTCATTTGTGGAATTTCATCTCCATACTGATGTTGCGATGCATCATAAGCGACCCGTTTCCGATTACGCTCATAATCTGGGTCAGGCAACGGTATGGCAGAAAGGAGAGATTTTGTGTATGGATGATATGGATGAGCATATAAATCATCGCTATCCGCCAACTCTACAATTCTCCCATGATACATGACACCGATGCGATCGCTAATATATTTCACCATTGATAAATCATGAGCAATGAATAAATACGTTAACCCGTGTTCCTTTTGCAGATTTTTCAGCAGATTTACTACTTGCGCTTGAATAGATACGTCTAAAGCAGAAATAGGCTCATCTGCAATGATAAATTCCGGCTTCACTGCTAATGCACGGGCAATCCCAATACGTTGACGTTGTCCTCCTGAGAATTCATGAGGGTAACGATTTGCATGCTCCTTGTTTAAACCCACAGTTTCTAGTAATTGATACACTCTTTCCATTCTCTCTTGCTTATTTTTGGCAAGGCTATGAATATCAATCCCTTCAGCAATA
>DAIDKD010000078.1 GCA_027451065.1 Bacillaceae bacterium
CAAGTTACTCAGAATTATGAGAGGAGTAGAATTATGTTTCAGATGATTACAACTGGTTTAATCTGCGGCGCTTTGCTAGGCTTTGTTTTACAAAGGGGAAGATTTTGTTTAACTGGCGGATTTCGAGATATGTATATTGCAAAAGATAATCGCCTATTTTATGCACTATTAATCGCCATTTCTGTTCAAAGTATCGGAGTTTTTACTTTACTACATTTTGATGTCATTCAATATTCGGCAGGAAGTTTCCCATGGTTAGCTATTATTGTTGGTTCTTTTGTATTTGGAATGGGGATTGTATTTGCCGGAGGTTGTGCAACAGGAACATGGTATCGCGCTGGGGAAGGTCTTCTTGGAAGCTGGATTGCTTTGTTCGGATACATGACAATGAGTGTCATTATGAGAGCAGGTGTATTGCAACCGTTAAATGCGTCACTTCAAGCTTACCAATTGCCTACAAACTCTATTGCTGAATCACTGGGAATACCTGTATGGATTCTCATTGCAATATTAGTTGCAGTCGTTTTCTGGATTCTACAAAAAGAACTGAGAAAACCAAAAATTGCCATTCCTACAATGAAACCGAAGCGTACAGGAATAGCCCACATATTATTTGAAAAACGCTGGCATCCATTTATCACAGCAATCTTAGTTGGTAGTATTGCGATTATGGCATGGCCTTTAAGTGCCGCTACTGGAAGAGTATTTGGTTTAGGTATTACAACACCGACAGCTAATATTTTACAATATTTAGTAAGTGGTGATGTATCATATATCAACTGGGGAGTTTTCCTTGTTCTTGGAATATTCCTAGGATCATTTATTGCAGCAAAGGCAAGCCGAGAGTTCCGCTTTCGTATGCCTGATGCAAAAACAGGTATCAACAGCTTCATCGGTGGAATTCTAATGGGGTTCGGTGCTAGCCTAGGTAGCGGATGTACCATTGGGAATGGATTAGTGATGACAGCATTGATGACTTGGCAAGGATGGGTCTCTCTTACATTCATTATTTTAGGTACATGGACTGCGTCCTATTTCATCTTTATCCGCCCACAAGCGAAGAAGAAATTAGCAACACAAGGAAATGCATTAGCAACGAATTAAGAAAAGCGCAAGCGCCTTGTTCAGCCGTTGGTGCTAGACAACTAGGAGGAAAAAAGTTATGGAAAAATTATTAGACGCTACAGGAAAAGTTTGCCCTTTCCCATTGGTGGAGGCAAAAGAAGCAATTGAGGAAATATCATCTGGTGACACGCTCACTATAAAATTTGACTGTGTACAAGCAACAGAAAATATTCCTCGCTGGGCAGCAGAAGCTGGTCATCCGGTAACTAGCTTTGAGCAAGTTGATGAGGGAGTTTGGACGATTACACTACAGAAAAAATAATAATACGGGCTGTGTAAAGTAGGCAAAATTGCTCCCTTCATACAGCCCGATTTCTTAAAATAAACTATTTAAATTTTTGCGATTTAGTGATAGATTTTCTTACTTAAACCCATTATAATAAAGTAGGAAGGAAGGTGTCGATAAATATGAATATTACAGAACAAGTACAAGAAGTATTAGATAAGTTACGTCCATTTTTGCTTCGTGATGGTGGAGATGTTGAATTAGTGGACATTGAAGAAGGTATTGTGAAGTTACGTTTATTAGGTGCTTGCGGCTCATGCCCTAGCTCAACAATCACATTAAAAGCTGGTATTGAGCGTGCTTTACTTGAAGAAGTACCAGGAGTATTAGAAGTAGAACAAGTATTCTAAAACAAGTGATGGTGTGTAGACGGTCAAAGATGACCAATTTACACACCATCATTTTTTTTACAACCATTCCACTTTTCTTATCTGTAGTTGCCCTGCTGGTAATTGGATGATGTCATAAAAATCTCGTAAAAAGTTTTGATATTCCTCGGTTAGATGTAATATGTTCTCTAATTGTGTGTGATATACCTTTCTTTGTTGTGGCTCTTGTTGGCTGTAATAACCTTCTATTGCTTCGAAATAATGTAGTGGAAACAGCAATCTACTATATAATAATTTCCAAGCAAATGAAGATAATGGAGTTTTTTCTTCATACTCTTTTAAAAAAGCTAAAATGGAATCATTCCCACCATCCTTATTCTCCAATCTTTCGCTCCGAATCCATTCAGCTAAATCTCTACTCGGATGATCGTACACCCAATCAAAAGGAATTCGCAATCGCTGGTAATACTTCCAATATTTAGATGAGTACTTTTGATGGCATATTGTTGCACCGTCAAAATTTTGTGGCTCATCATCTAATTCTGTATCAGCTAAATACTGAATGGCATTTTCTGTCAAACCTAAATAATAAGGAAACGTTTCGATAAATAGTTCATCAAACTCATCCTTAGATTGACTCAAAACTTTTGATTGCCAAAATTGTTCTAGCTGCTCTAGCCTTTTTTCCCACATACCTTTCCACTTTCCAATTTGATTCAGATGTTCAATTGTTTCAGAAAATTGTTTGCCACGATAATGAAACAAAGCAAGACTGGCCGCTTCTGATTCCTTCCCCCGTGCTCCTTGCCGATTACACCTAGCCAACATATATTGAGTGCCACTTATTTCGCTTACATAGTAACCTTGGATAGTTGGGACAAAAGTAGCAACTGCCAGTTCCCCTTGTTGTATCATAAAATCACTCAACTTTTTGATTTCTCCTAATACCTCTTCTTGCAATCTGTTGACAGGTAATAATATATATACTTTACTCCGAATCCAAAATCCATGATACTTTCCAATGGTCACCAATTCTTGAGGGTATAAACCAAAGTGTTGATATATCTCATTTTTCATGGTGAAGCACCTACTATCTTATGTTTCTTACTAGTTATTAGTATGTTTATTGGATCTTTTACGAAATAATTCCAGACAAGTTCATAATATAGCTCATCCTGTATACACTATAAAAGTACAACAGATGGGCTGAAACTACTCTCAGCATGATAAATATTCATAAGGATTAGGTGATCGGATTGACAGAGAAATCATTAGAAGAGATTGCACGTAACAAATTGCAAGAACGTGGTGTGACGATAGACTCCGTTGCAGAGCTGGTTTATTTCCTTCAAAAGGATTACCATGAAAATTTACTAATAGATGAGTGTCGAAGCAATGTGGAAAGGGTAATAAGCAAGAGAGAAGTACAAAATGCCATTATTACAGGCATCCAATTAGATATGCTCGCAGAGAAAAATATGTTAGATGAGCCGCTCCTACAAATCATAAAAAGTGATGAGGGATTATACGGCATTGATGAAATATTTGCTTTAGGTATTGTAAATATCTACGGCTCCATCGGTTTTACAAACTATGGATACGTAGATAAACTAAAACCGGGCATCCTACAACATTTAAATGATAAATCCACAGGAGAATGTCATACCTTCCTCGATGACATTGTTGGTGCTATTGCTGCAGCAGCTTCTAGCCGCTTAGCCCATCGTGCTGCTGGTAGTGAAGCTTATTAGAAAAAACAAGCGAAAAAAATCTCTTGAGACTATAAGAGATTTTTTCGCTTTAAAAATATGTTAAAAAACGGCATCTACAATAATTTGTACAGATAATATTCGTCTACATCTTCAATAGATATATACAATCCCCCACGAAATCATGCATTGAAATACTTGTAATACCTTCTTCTATTTCGCATTTTAGGTTTACATTTTTCTTAGTCTCCAATTCTATGGCTGTCACCGTGTACTCACTGTAATCGCCATCTAGTCGGACAACTGTATTGTAAGGAACATACAACACCAAAGTATCTTCTTGCCTAGCGGCTCTGATTTCTTCAGTATTATTCAAAACTATTGGTTGTGGTTCTAAATGAAATAGTTGATTTTCTTCAATAAATTTCTTTAAAAATGCGTAATCCCATGCTCCTTCAAATTTAAGAGCCACCCTCCAATCGTAAGGGGCATCAAAGGCCTCTCCTAATAAAGAGCCAAACATCGAACCAGACCTATGCCAACTCCAAATACCATGAGCGCCATAAGTAATCCCCGCACTAGCCCCTGATAAAATACTTTGCCAAGCAACTTTTCTAACATCGAACCTAGTGTAACGTCCATAAACTCGACGACTATAGCCCATCTGTTCGTAACAAGGTTCCCCATTTATAATAGGACGCGGTAATTTATTATGGTAAAATTCCTGCGCTAGGGTATATGCTGTCTTCTGAAATTGCGAGTTATGCCCTGATTGGTACATATAAAAATCTAAATCTGGATTTTCTTCCAATTTTTTAGGTATTTCTGCTAATCTCCCCTGTACATGAAGTGTTGTTAATGCTTTAGGGTCTTTTTCCTTCACTACTCTTAATGCCTTTGTGTAATATGAAATAACTTCTTCATCTGGAAAATCAGTATCTCCACTAACTAAATAGATAGGGTTATACTTGGAAAAACGTTCTACAACCATGGATGTATAAGATTCCACATAATCAATTGGAAATTCATGAGTTTTTTTAAGATTTGTTGCCCACGTTCTCGGTAAATAGTTAACCCAAAGTAACACAAGAGCACAAGTTAATCCATGTTCAGCAGCAATTTCTACCATTTTTTCTGCACGATTAAAATATTCCTCATTTACATTTCCAAAATCAAAAGTTCCATCATTTTTTTTTGCAAAGGGAGCAATTTGAAAAGATGATTCACTTGCATCCCATTGTGGCAATACATTAATTTGTAATACGTTAAACCCTTGAGTTGCTCGGTAACGCACATAGTACTCCCAATCATCCAACGTTGCATTTGTAAAAGCACTCCATACTGTATCAGCTAAGAAAAAAAACGGCTTTTCATCTTTTAGAAACCCTCTCTTATTAACTACAAAATGACTCACCCAGAAAACCTCCTTTTTTAACCTTAATTTATGATTATATCTTTTTTCCTTATAATTACCACAATTACTATGATCCTAATTATTAAAATAAACTCATGTTGTAAGAAAATGAGAAAAACGTCTTCCTTTCAGATACCATGTAGAAAGAGCTAACTAATGTAGATGCGATAGATTTAAGACTTTCTAAGTTAACTCTTTCCGCGTCATAAGGTATGTCGAACAATCTCAATTTCGCTCTATCAGTTGCATGATTATTTAATTTGAAGCACTATTCTCGTTTTCTCTCATCTTCTTATCCGCCACTTTCACAAATGGATAATATATTAAGCATCCTACAGCAATACAAATAATTTGTAATAATGCAATTCTCCAACCACCAGCAATAAATCCATTAAGCAAGATTGGTGTCCCAAAAGGAACTTGAACACCACTCAACCTCGGAAATATTCCTGAACTAATTCCAATAAAGGCAATCAAAGTTTGTACTAGCGGTACGGTAATGAATGGAATTGCCATTATCGGGTTTAAAATTAAGGGGAACCCGAAAATAATCGGCTCATTAATGGTGAACATACCTGGCGCTGCACTCAAAGAAGCGATTGTTCTAGACTGTTTTGACTTAGCAAAAATTAATAAGACAATAATCAGCGACAGTGTCCCCCCTGCTCCACCAATACCTGAGAAAATATTATAGAAAGTTGCCCCCATAACATTCGGTAATTCTGAATTGGCAGCACCTGCAGCTACTGCTTCCATATTTGCAACATCCATTGGTAAATAAAGCGCAGTTACAAAACCGCCCACTACCATTGAACCATGAATACCAAAGAACCATAACGCCATTTGAACTAAAACAATAACCAATAATGATCCAACGTTTGAAGACAATCCTTCTAATGGTGCTGCAATTAGAGTATAAACAAACTCCGAGAAAGATCCATATGTAGTAAAGCCAAATAATAAACTTACAATAACTGCACTAAATCCTGTAATAATAACCGGTACTAAACTATTGAACTGATCCTTAACAAATGGCGGAACTCCATCCGGCATCTTAATAGTAATATTTTTTTCTATAAGAAAGCAATAAAGTCTAGTAAATAGTAAACTACTAATCATGGCTGTAAATAATCCCTGCGCCCCTAATTTACTCATGTCTAATGTTGACACGCCATCAAAATTAGCCATTGGAGTCATCATTAAAAATACAAACAATGAAAGTACTCCAGCTGGAATTGCAGATTGATTCAAATTTGTAGCAAATCGATACCCAATAAGGAAGGCTGCATAAATAGATATGATCCCTACTGTTAAGTTAAAAGCAATAAAAAGATATGGGGTTAACCCAATACTTCCAATAAAATTTTGCCAGGAATCCACAGGTAAAACAGCAAGTAATAATGCCACAGAACCGATAATATTTACAGGCAGCGTTGCCATTAGTCCATTTGAGATGGCTTTCAAATAATTATTATTAGACACTTTATTTGCATACTCTAGGACTTTATCCACTTTTTTCATTATCCATAACCTCCAATTAATAAATTCTACTTTTTCTGCCCACTACTTTGATAAAACTGTTCCAATCGCTTCTATCCATCCTTGGAAATTCGCTTCTTTTAGTGCATTTCCCATAAGTGAATGATATGTACACTGCTCTTGCTTAAGCTTCTCTATATCTTCTAAGGATTGCCAAATACCTACACCTATTCCCGCAAGATATACTGAACCAATTGCTGACAGCTCTGAAATCTCTGAAACACATACATCAACACCTAGCATATCTGCTTGAAATTGCATGAGAAAATTATTTCTCGTAGCTCCACCATCTACATTTAATTTTTTTATATGAATTTTGGATTCCTCTTGAATTAATCCAATGACATCTTTCACTTGATATGCTGTACTTTCAAGAGCAGCTCTGACAATATGCGCTTTCTCAGTATTGCGCCTCATCCCTACAATAGCTGCTCTTGCATAAGAATCCCAATAAGGAGCTCCAAGTCCTACAAATGCTGGAACCAAGTAAACCCCTCCATTACTTGATAGTGAGTTAGCCAATGGCTCTAGTTCATTAACATTTTGAATAATCCCTAATTGGTCTTTTAACCAATTTATTGTATCCCCTGTACTATGGATGATTCCTTCCAATGCGTAATCTACTTTTCCACCAATCCCCCAGGAAATTGATGTTACTAGACCATTTGCTCCTTCTACCAAGTCACCAGTGTACATTAACACAGATGTTCCTGTTCCATATGTTGCCTTTGCCATTCCTTTTTCAAAGCATTTCTGCCCAAATAGCGCTCCTTGAGAATCACCAATTACACCAGATATAGGTAATCCTAAAAACGGCAACTCTTCATCCGCAATGACACCAAAAATCTCATCAGAGCTTTTTACCTCTGGCAACATAGACTTTGGAATTCGGAATAAATCAAGCAATTTCTGATCCCATTCAAGAGAACGAATATTGAAAAGAAGCGTTCGACTGGCATTTGTATAATCTGTCCCATGGACTCTCCCATCTGTTAATTTCCAAATTAGCCAACTATCAATGGTTCCAAGTAAAAGTTTTCCTGCTTCTGCCTTTTCTTTCACACCATCTACATTGTCAATTATCCATTTTACTTTAGAGGCTGAAAAGTATGGGTCAAGTGTTAAACCTGTTTTCTCATAGATTTTCTGTTCATATCCTTGCGTTTTCAATTCCGTACACATATCTGACGTTCTTCTACACTGCCAAACAATTGCGTTGTAGACAGGTAAGCCAGTTTCTTTATCCCAAACAACAATTGTTTCCCTCTGGTTGGTAATAGATAGAACTTTCGGTTGCTTGGCAGAAACTACTGGATTAGTCATAACATTTTTTAATAGTATTTTTACGTTTTCATAAATTTCAATAGAGTCATGCTCCACCCAGCCAGCTTGGGGATAATATTGCTGATGGCTGAGTGAATTTTTATAGACAATTTCTCCATTTGAATCGACAAGTAAAACTTTCGTTCCAGATGTACTTTGATCGATGGCAATAATATATTCTAATGCTGTCATATTCCACCTCTAATTTGATAACAACTGCTTCGCTATCTCTTTTACATTTTCTACATTTAATCCATAATGAGCGAATACCTCCGCTGTTTTCCCTGTAATTGCCGGTTCGTCAGGAATGCCGATAATTTTTACTGGAACAGGATGATTTTGGGATACTACTTCCGTTACTGCTGCTCCTAACCCACCATAAATGCTATGTTCTTCTATTGTAATGATTTTTCCTGTTTCCTCGGCTGCTTTGATAACAGCTGCTTCATCAAAAGGTTTGATTGTATGAATATTTATTACTCGACAATTCACACCTTCTTGCTCTAGAACTTCAGCAGAATCAAGAGCTACTCGGACAGTTTCACCACTAGCAATAATTGTTAGATCATTACCGCCCTTCATCGTCACAGCCTTTCCAATTTCAAATTCATAGTCATCAGAAAGGTAGCAATCTTCCACCGGATTACGCCCAACTCGAATATATGCTGGTCGATCATAATCAACTAAGGCCTCAATCATTTTCTTCGCTTCATGGCGGTCAGCAGGCATCATTACATCCAATCCTGGAATAGCCCGAGTTACCGCTAAATCTTGTACAGAGTGATGAGACATTCCAAGGGCTCCGTAACTTACTCCACCACTAATACCAATCAACTTCACATTGGTTTGGGAATAAGCAACATCAACCTTCACTTGTTCAATGCTCCTCATGCTTAAAAAGCAAGCTGGTGAGGTTACAAAAGGCTTTTTCCCTGAATGCGCCAACCCTGAAGCCATTCCAACAAGATTTTGCTCCGCGATTCCCACTTCAACAATTTGCTCTGGTAGTTCATTTCCAAATTTCAACATGGAAGCTGAACCTCTCGAATCACTAGTAAGCACTAAAATATTTTTATCTTCTTTACCCTTTTCCAGTAGTGTGTCACTTATCACTTGTCGATTCGCAATTTTATTACCTTTTGTAGGTTTTAAAGCGACATTGTTCATACCAAAACCTCCATTTGTTTTGCAAGTTCCGCCATAGCCAAATCATATTCTTCCTTCGTTGGAACGTGATGATGCCATGATGGGATATTTTCTGCAAATGATATTCCTTTACTTTTTACTGTGTTCGCAATAATCATCGTAGGTTTGCCGACAGTTTTCGGTACTTCTGAAAACACTTTGACTAATTGCTCCATGTCGTTACCGTCTACCTCAATCACTTCCCAGCCAAAGCTTCCCCATCTATCTCCTAGTGGTTCTAAGTTCATTACATCTTCTGTACTTCCTGTAATCTGCAGTTTATTTCGGTCAATGATTGCCACAAGATTATCGAGCTTGTAATGCGATGCTGCCATGGCACCTTCCCAGACTGAACCTTCTGCCTGCTCGCCATCTCCCATTAGTGTATAAACTTTATAGGATTTTCCATCCATTTTCGCTGCTAGAGCCATTCCTACAGCAATCGGAAGCCCATGTCCTAAAGAGCCTGTGTTCATTTCGATACCCGGTACTTTATTATTAGGATGTCCAATTAATCTGGAGCCAAATTTGGAAAAAGTTTTTAATTCAGCTTTTTCGATAAACCCTTTATCAGCCAAAATTGCCCATAATGGTTCTACCGTGTGTCCTTTACTTTGGATATAACGATCCCTATCTTCCCACTCTGGATTTGCTGAGTCAACATTCATCACTTTATAGTACAGAGCAGTTAAAATATCTGCGCTAGATAAAGCACCTCCCGTATGTCCAGTTCCAGCTTCATAAATCATTGTTAGTAATTCCATTCGTATTTCAGTCGCTTTTCTCTTTAGAAATATCATTTCTTCCATGAATGAAAAACCTCCTATTTATTTAAATCACTACCGCGTAGCCATGCCTGTATTTCTTCTACCGTTGGGTCAACTGGGTCTGGATTTAACCCAGGAATATATTCACATGCTTCATAAATAACAGGTATGACATTTGCATGTATTCCCACTGAATGGTGAATATATGGACCTTTTACCAATTTCTCTTCCCATAGTGGCCAATCATTTACCTCTACCCATACATATGAACCTCTCGTAAATGGACCTTCAATACCTTTTGCTTTCCCTAAGAAAATTGAATACTTACCATGATCTCCGTCAAAACGAGCCAGAGTCATTTCTCCACCTTTTATTTCTCCTTCATGAGTTCCCGGAGAGTGATCATCAAATAGGAAGTGTTTGTTTAGCTTAGGTGTCTCTTCTTTACTCAATGAAACAGGGAAGTTACCACAATGGAATAATAGTTCTCCATTTGGATTTTCAGGGTGACGAATGGTAATGTCCGCAAAGAATGTCGGTGCAGTATTTAATGTAGCTGCCTGAACCATAATAGATGTGATTGCACCGTGTATATCTGTCTCGCACGTTACTGGTATTTGCTCATCTGTTAAAATCGCATTTGCTAAGCAAGGCATAATACCAATAAGCTCTTGTAAACTTGACCAACATTGAATCGCGATTGCAGAACTTCTTGTATCTATTGCCAACTGCTTCATTGCAACTTTTAGTGAAGCAATTCGACGGATATCTTGTTCCGTTACAGCACTCCAATCAAGCTTTTCTTTTATATAACTAATTGCTTCAGCTAATTCTTCACTATCAGTTTTCTCAATGCTCAACGTCGCAACTTTCAACTCATCCAGTGTAATCGGATGAACTTGTATGCCGAACGTTTCTAACAATTCACCTTCATTGCAAATAACTGACCAAAAATCAGAAGGCCTTGTTGAAATTTGCAAGATTCGTAGGCTGGTAAAATGCTTTACAACGTTTGCTGCTCCAATAAAGTTTTTGAATCCTCTTTCAAAAACAGGATCATCTACTCGACAATTTGTTATGTAGGTGAACTTCACATTAAATCTTCTTAACACTTTCCCTGTTGCAAAAATCCCGCATTGTGTATCACGAAGTCGCATTCCATCTTCTAATGGCGCTTCATCTCTTGGTCCCCAAAGTAATACTGGCTTCCCAATCGCTTTCCCTATTCGAGCAACGATATCTTCTGTTCCAAAGTTACAGTGTGGGAAAAATAATGCGTCCACTTCTGCATCTCTAAATCGTTTGATAATTGCCGCTTCTTCATGACGTTCATGTAAAAGCCCTTCTTCATTAATTCCTTCCAAGTCAACAATTTCGATATCCAATCCGAAACTTTCAATTTTTTCTCTAATCAGCTTTTTGTACTTTAAAGCATCTTCTTTACTAAACACAAATCTACGGGTTGGTGCAAAACCTAATTTTAACTTTCCCATTGTAAACCTCCTAATGTCGATACCTATACTGCCTAAATTATCAATCTATACTAGTTGTGAAATTCCATATCCATTACCTATTTTTATTGTCACAACTCACTAAACATCCATTTCAGTTTAGTTAAAATGAATACCTTTCCATTTGTAAATATATAACGTTTTCTTAACTGAGTACATCATATCACTCGAGTTTTATTTAGTCAATATATTTTAGTTGTTTTCCCATAAACTCAACTAAAATATATTGACTGAATTTAGTTTAGTTTATTTTAGTGTTTTATGTTATGATATATTTATTATGAAATGAGGAGAATGACCAATGAAAATTGAAGATATTGCAAAAATTGCAAATGTATCTAAGTCAGCAGTATCTTTTGCTCTTAACAACAAGCCTGGCATAAGCGAGGCGACGAGAGAAAAGATTTTAAAAATTGCTAAAGAATATAATTATGAACCAATGAAAACTTTCAAGAAGAAGGCGGAAAAAACGATTAATTTTGTTGTCTTTAACGATGATGCTTTAATTAGTAACCATTATCAATCACTTCCGTTTTTTAATGACCTGATCAACCTTGTCGCTGAACAATCTAGCCTGCAAGGATTTACTTTGAAAATCAATACGATTAGCCCCACAACAAGCGAACTAAAAAACGTTTTAGATGCCCCAGAAAATACTGGTGTTA
>DAIDKD010000079.1 GCA_027451065.1 Bacillaceae bacterium
GTGGTACCATTGCCCTATTTCATTACTACTCCAGGATCGGCCCAAGAACTAGCACCTTTCGTGCAAGTGGAAGATGGTGATGGAGGAGAAGGAGAACTTATGCTGGTGACAGTAACTATGTCGAGAGCAAATATTCTAGGTTCTATACTTGCCAACTTTAGTGATTTCAGTCATATTTTTACAGAGGAAGCAATATTAGGGAATTCCGACTCTGAAGAATACAACTTCCAACAATTGCAATTGATGCAAAACTCACAACATAATGCGATTCAAGTAGCTTTTGAAAGAGCGGGAAAAGAGATTGAAATAATCAATAAAGGCATTGTTGTCCTAAGTGTAGATAGTACAATGCCGGCTTCTGGTGTGTTAGTGGTCGGCGATATCATCACAGCAATAGATGAGGTAGAAATGCGTACTTCAGAGGAGTTTATTACCTATTTAGAAGACAAACAAGCAGGGGATACTGTTGAAATTACCTTTACCCGTGGAGACGAAGTGTTAACAGAAGAATTGACGTTACAAAATCTGGAATCTGATGAAAACCGCGCAGGACTTGGTATTGTTATTCAAACTATCTCTGAGCAAGTAACAAACCCAGAGATAGAAATAGACGCATCAGGTATAGGCGGACCGTCAGCAGGATTGATGTTCACTTTAGAAATATATAATCAGTTGACAGAAGGAGATATAACGAAGGGACATCGTGTAGCTGGAACTGGGACAATGAGTGTAGATGGACGAGTGGGTGCTATAGGAGGCGTTGACCAAAAGGTTGTCGCAGCAGATGCAGCTGGTGCAGAAATCTTCTTTGTGCCTTCTATGGAAGTGAATGGGAACTCCAATTATGAAGTAGCTATAGAGGCGGCAGAAGCAATTGGTACGGATATGGCAATTGTTCCTGTGGAAACCATTGATGATGCGATAGCGTACTTAGAGAGTCTGACTGAGGGTGTTGGGTAAAGACCCTCAGTCAGTTGGATTGGAAAGTTATTTCAGATGATGATTGGTGGTTGATTCCACTCCGCTCTCATGGCTTCTATTCTTACATGGGAGGGCAGGGGTGAGTAATATGCCGCTGTAGCTTTTTGATCCAGTGTCAACAGTGGATGACTGAATGATTTACTATTTGCTACAAGGGGAACCGAGATATTTTTCTTGATGGAAGAAAGATATCTCTGTCCTTTTTTTGTCATACCTAGCAATTTTAAATATGGAACATCTCCATTTGCTAACTTCATTTGCTCCTTGGTAGTATTGGTAAAAATATGGACGAGGAGCCGTTGTAGTCTTGTCCATGTATACCGTTTTGTTTTGATGCCAGTCATGAATTCTTCGAAAGTATGACTGGTGATAATATGGGAAAGAAGGCGATTTTCAAGCCCTTCCTCCGCTTCATAAATTTTTTGCAGCTCTTCTTTTGTTTTCGTAAGTAGTGCATATTGTAAATAAGGGAAGTATAACTCCCAAAAATGAAATGTTGCATGTTTTTGTTGATATTGCTCCATTATGTCTGCTGTGGATTCAGGGACAACAGCTTGGATGGAATTTACATCCATATTTTCTTCTAGTAAAGTTTTTCGAATGCTGGTGGCACTAGCGATATCATGATGGAAGGTTGTATCATGATAATTTGAACCAAATCGCTTGATAGTTCGTGGAAGAATCAAATTATTTTGTTCTTTGATTGCTTCTACGTAATGCATTCCTAGAATGTTGTTAGGTAGGGAAACATCTAATGGCGATGTGACGATAGATGCTAGTGCTGTAGAGAGAGCTTTCGGGTAGCTGACCCCTAGTTTCATCTGCTCTTGGATTTTTGCTTGAAAAATGTGTTGACTCTCTTCCTTTTGCTGGATAAGGGTGAAAAAATCCTCTATTTCGCCACTTTCACTGCCGAAGCACATCTCTTTGGTATGAAGGGCTTGGAGAATGGAAATGGCGCCCTGTGCAAAGGTCTCAGCCTTCTGGGTTGCATAGGCGTAAGGTAACTCGATGACAATATCAACACCGGCTAAAAGCGCCATTTTTGCACGCGTGTATTTGGGAAGTAAGGCAGGCTCACCTCTTTGTAAAAAATTACCGCTCATGACGGCGATTAGTACGTCACATTGTGTTAGTTTTTTTGTTTCCTGGATATGATATAAATGTCCATTATGGAAAGGATTATATTCTACGACAATTCCGGATGCTTTCATTTTTATCACCTTATTTTACATGAGATATTTTTCTATCTAAAATAATATCACAAAAAAATAAAAAAACCACTGGACAAATGGGATGTATTTATCAGATAATGGATTCACTGAGCTTTTGTCTGTAAAGAAAAAATATTGACAAACATGATAGACAAAGATATAATTTTGTTTGTTGCCTTTGAGGTGAAAAAAATGAAGTGGTCAGTACATCAATTGCAAAAACTACAGCATAAAGGGCTAAACCTTGATGAGGTCATTGATTTATCTTCTTTACGAGAGAGAAATCATGAAATCAGAGCAGTGTCTCCTGTCCATGTTGATGGACGTATGGATTATTCCGCGGCAAAAATTACGTTTCATTTGCATCTAACAGGAACATTGATTTTACCTTGCTCTCGGACTTTAGCAGATGTAGAGTTTCCATTTGATATTCGAACAATTGAAACATTCTATCGTTCTCCTGATGAAGATATGTATGATGCAGAGGAGTATCATTTATTAGAGGGAGACGTTCTTGATTTACTTCCAGTAATTGAGGACAACATACTTACTGAAATTCCAATACAGATATTTTCAGATGAACCTGTATCGGAAGAAATGAGTCATGGTCAAGGATGGGAAGTAGTTGCCGAAACAGAGGAACAAGAGAAAGTAGATCCTCGCTTGGCGGATTTGGCTAAATTCTTTGACAAAGACAAGCAATAATAAACTTGGAAGTATCCGGCTAACTCCGGCTTCATATGAACACTGTTAGGGAGGTGTCTAAGCATGGCTGTACCTTTTAGAAGAACATCTAAAATGATCAAAAGAAAACGTCGTACACACTTCAAGCTTTCTGTACCAGGAATGACAGAATGCCCAAACTGCGGAGAAATGAAATTATCTCACCGTGTATGTAAAGAGTGTGGTACTTACAAAGGCAAAGAAGTTGTAAGTAAATAATATATTCGGATGATGAGAAGTGGTTACAGGTAACTACTTCTCATCATCCGAAAAAGCGGACAATCATAATGACTTCAGTAGTGAAGTCATCACGATTGTCCGCTTTTGTTTAGTAACGAGAAGTCTATCTTGCTTTCCATATGCATATGTTATAGAGAAACAACCTATTCTTTTTTTATGTGGAAACAGAATTTTCAGCTCTGAACTAGAGCTTTCTCTTGTAGGGAGGGGAGTGTCGTGACAACTCGGCAAGACGCTTGGACAGAGGAGGAGGACTCGTTATTAGCAGAAGTAGTACTGAGACATATTCGTGAAGGTGATACGCAATTATCCGCTTTTAAAGAAGTAGGGAAATTATTATCCCGTACATCAGCGGCCTGCGGTTTTCGTTGGAATTCCTACGTTCGTAAGCTTCATCAAGGTAGTATTGATGAGGCGAAACAGTGGCGAAAATCCTTGGGACAACAGAGCACTATACAAAAACAGGAAAAAACAATTGCTAATGAAGAACAGGTGACCATTGAGCAAATTATTGAGCTGCTGCAAACGATGAAAAGTGGCAATGTGAACTATTTTCAATTGCATCAGGAGTTGCAAGTGTTACAAAGAGAGAAAGAAAGTCTCGAACAGCGACTGGTAAAGGTAGAATCGGAATATTTAGCTTTTCTTGACTTCGTGGAACAGAAGAGAAGTGTGGTTTTAGCTAGTGATACGCTACGAGAGAAAATTCAACAAGAACGGTAGCTGGAAATTTATTTTTAAAAGAGGTAGAGGCTAACCCGTTGGTGAAAAATTACAAAAAATGCAAAAACTTACAATTAGTAAAATATTTGATATTACTGTATTTTCATATTGTCAGTTTTTGCTGAGGCTGGGTCGATAGGGCGTTTTTTTGCCTTATTGACTCAGCCTCTACTTTTTTTACAAAGTATAAAAATTGTCCAGCTCCAGCGCCTAGACCCTCGTGTCAAATAACCTTCCCAATGCAAAGTCAAAAAGCGACTTTGATTGGAAAGAACATTTGCCAGTCGGGTCTGAGCAAGGCCTTGCGCTTTTCTTCATGGCATGGAATATCCATGTCTTTTTTGCAGTTTCTTTACATATATTTTTTTGAGGGGAGGTCAGCTTATGGGAAAGTGGCATCAACGCGTCAAAACATGGGTATGGAATAATATGGACTTGCCTGCGGATGTAGCGCTGGATTTTCCGAGAATTACTATGATTGGCAAATTGCATATTTATATTGAAAACCATAAGGGACTGTTGGCATTCTCTGACAAAGAATTTAGAATTCTTTTAAAGCAAGGACAATTGATGGTCAAAGGGAACTCCTTTGTCATAAAAACCATTTTACCTGAAGAGATACTTTTAGAAGGAAATATAGAGCATGTGTTTTTCATAGATGATTAGGGGGATTTTATGAAAAATCAATGGTTGCTATTTTTCGTTGGTTATGTCCGCATCCGTATTCGTGGGAAAGGAATTGAACGTTTCATCAATGAAGCAGTAAGGCAGGGAGTATATATATGGAATTTGAAAAGAGCTGGGGAGGAAGTCGCTGAGTGTAATATCCAAATAAAAGACATTCATGTGTTGAGGAAAGTAAGAAAACATTATGGATGCATATTTGTTTTTGTCAGTAAACATGGATTTCCTTTTCAAGTGCGAAAGGCGTTATTTTATAACGGATTTGTCATTGGTATTGTTAGCTTTTTATTGGCGTTATTTTTACTATCAAATATGGTTTGGAGTATTGAAATAAAAGGGGCAACGCCAGAAACAAAGCAGCTTATTGAGAAAGAATTGGGAGAGATGGGGGTGAAAAAAGGCTCGTTCTTATTCCAAACGGATGACCCTGAGACGATTCAAAAGCAACTTACAAACTCTATTTCTTCTATTACATGGATTGGTGTGCAATTAAATGGGACAACCTACAGCTTTCAAGTAGTGGAAAAAGAAGAGCCTGAGAAGGAGGAGGTATTGGCACCTCGAAATTTAGTATCGGCAAAAGAGGCAGTTATTACAAAAATCTATGTGGAAAATGGAAAAGCAGCGATAAAAGCAAATGATTATGTAAAGAAAGGTCAACTATTGATTTCAGGAAGCATCGGGAAGGAAGATAGTAAAAATACAGTATTAGTACCAGCTGAGGGTGTTGTGATAGGCGAAACCTGGTATGAATCAGACATAGAGGTGCCTTTGGAAACTGAATTAGAGTTGTATACTGGAGAGTATCAGAAAGAACATTATTTACATTTCGGAGATTTTAAAATAAAAGTATGGGGTTTTGCGAAAGCTACATATAAGGAGAGAAATGAGGAATCGACAGAAAAACAACTGCGCTTTTTAAGGTGGACACTTCCTATTACTTATGAAGAAGTTCTTGTCCATGAACAAGAAAAAAACAAGAGAACATACAAGATAGATGAGGCAATCCAAGTAGGGAAAGAAATTGCTCAAAAAGAATTGAAGCAAAAATTAGAAAAAAATGCTATGATAAAGGAAGAAAAAGTTTTGCGCCAAACAGTAGAGAATGGTAAAGTGAAACTAAGAATTTATTTTGTAGTAGAAGAAAATATTGCTACGGAAGAACTTATTAACCAAGGAGCTAAGTAATGTCTGAAGAAATAGTCACATTTAAACAACAAGTTCAAACAACTGAAGAGGCCCATGCTTTATTTGGGAATCATGATAGCCACTTGAAAGTAATCGAACAAGAATTACAAGTGTCGATTATTACGAGGGGCGGAGATGTACAAGTTCGCGGAGAAAATGAATCCGTCGCCTTAGTTGAGGAAATATTAAAATATTTACTTCACATTGTTCGTAAGGGAATTATTATTTCTGAACGGGATGTAATCTATGCCGTTACTTTGGCAAAAAAAGGCCAGCTGGAGTCTCTTGGAGAACTATTCGACGAAGAAATTTTTCGAAACGCAAAAGGAAAGTCCATTCGAGTAAAAACATTGGGACAACGCCATTATATCCAAGCAATGAAGAGGAATGATATCGTATTTGGCGTAGGACCTGCTGGTACTGGGAAAACATACTTGGCTGTAGTAATGGCAGTTCGTGCTTTAAAGAATGGAGATGTAAAGCGAATTATCTTAACGAGGCCGGCAGTGGAAGCTGGAGAGAGCTTAGGTTTTTTACCTGGTGATTTAAAAGAAAAGGTAGACCCATATTTACGTCCTCTGTATGATGCTCTTTACGATGTACTAGGGCAGGAGCATACAGCTCGGATGATTGAAAGAGGTGTCATAGAGATAGCCCCCCTTGCCTATATGCGTGGGCGGACATTGGATGATTGTTTTGTTATTCTAGATGAGGCGCAAAATACCACTAATGCACAAATGAAAATGTTTCTCACTCGATTAGGATTCGGTTCTAAGATGGTAATTACAGGCGACCCTTCCCAAGTAGATTTACCAAAAGGAATAAAATCAGGACTACATGTTATCAGTTCAATTTTACAAAATGTAAAAGGGATTTCTTTTATGAGAATGGAGCAAACTGATGTGGTACGTCACCCGTTGGTACGTAGCATTATTGAGGCATATGATCATGCCGATGAACAGAGCGTTGAATAGGTGTCCTGAAATCAGTGGGACACCTATTTTCATCTAGGAGGTATTCAGAGAGGAGTTCTAGTAATGAAGCGTTTTAACGTGAAGGCTACGTTAGAAAAGTGGAAAACATCTACTATATTTCTCGGTACCCTCTACTTCTGCTTAGGAGTTATTTTATTTCTTTCTGCTCTTGACAATGTAAAACCAGTCACATTAGACATAGAGTTGCTAGGGATAGCTAGTCAAACGATTACTTCACCTACGACAGTGATTGATACAGAAGCAACAGAAGCAAAAAGAGAAGAAGCGGCAAACCAAGTAGAGGACGTTTATACATACGTCGAGGAGTATACGGAAAATCGTGTTGCAATTGCAAATGAAATTTTCGATGTGATTCTTGAAAAAAAAGAAACAAGTGAAGATAGTGACACAAATATATCGAATCAAGACAAAATAAGAGCTATCAAAGAAAAGATGCCGGCAGTAGCAGATATATTAACGGATGAAGAAATAACAATACTATTAGAAGCATCTGCTGATGAGTTACAGACTGCTAGAAACTCTACATCAACAGCTATCCATAATACAATGTCCCAGCATATCACAACCAGTCAAGTAAATGAGGCAAGAAATCAAATTGCAGAAGATTTATCTTTTGCAAACGTTAGTACAGATGTAAGATCGGTCATTCAGACAATCGGAAAGCATGCGATTATCGCCAATTACTATTTTGATTCAGAGTTGACCCAAGAGCAAAAACAGCTTGCCGAAGATGAGGTTGAGACTGTAACCATATTACAAGGACAAATCATTGTTAGAGAAGGAGAAACGATTACTAGGGACATATATAATCAGTTAGCGCTTGTCGGCCTCATAGATGGTTCTGTCAGCTACCAGCCCTATATTGGATTATTGCTTATTGTGCTACTATTGTTATTATTTGTATACCTTCAGGCACAAGCGGTAGGTTTACATCAGCCAGAGAAACGTTTTAGCTTTAGTGTATACGTCATTGTTGTAGGTGTTACAATAGGCCTTATGAAAGGGATTAGTTTATTCCAAAGTAGTTACCCGAGTATCAGTTATTTAGTTCCTGTCGCCATGGGAACGATGCTAGTATATTTGGTGCTCCATCCTAGGTTAGTGCATACAACAGGGTTAATATTCTCAATTTTTGGGAGTATTATCTTTAATGAAGGTGTTGCAGGAACGCTAAACTTTTCTGTAGGAATTTATTATTTACTTAGCTCTTTGTCAGTTTTATTGTTCCTTCAATCGAGAAAGCGAACAACGATGCTGCTAAGGACATGGATATTTATTTCACTTATTAATATGGCAACAATCGCCGCAGTACTGATGTTGAAAAGTGGACAATATTCTTTAATAGAAATAGGGATGTATGCTTTACTGGCTATCGCATCAGGTATGCTATCATCTATCTTGGCAATCGGCTTTTTGCCATATTTAGAAGACGGGTTCGGAATGATTTCTCAAATAAAGTTAATGGATTTGTCTAGCCCGAACCATCCCCTACTAAGAAAAATTTTACTAACTGCACCTGGAACGTACCACCATAGCATTATGGTTGCCAACCTTTCAGAAGCGGCCTGTGAAGCAATCGGAGCCAACGGTTTAGTAGCTAGAGTGGGGGCCTATTATCATGATATTGGAAAAACAGTTCATCCTCAACTGTTTATTGAAAATCAAATGGGGGCTAGGAATCCCCATGATGATATGTCACCAGAAGAGAGTAGAGATATCATATTGGCTCATGTAAGTGAGGGTTTAAAAATACTAGAGGAGCATGGAATGCCTCATGAAATTATCGATATATGTGCCCAGCATCATGGCACAACATTTTTGAAATATTTTTATGTGAAAGCAAAGGATCAAGGGAGTGACGTGACGGAGGATGATTTTAGATACCCAGGTCCTACTCCTCGGACGAAAGAGGCGGCAATTGTTGGTATTGCTGATAGTGTAGAGGCGGCTGTCCGTTCACTTACACCGCCAACGCCGAAAAATATCGAAAAGCTTGTGAGAGGGATTGTCAATGGCAGATTGGAAGATGGGCAATTTAATGACTGTGATATAACGATTAAAGAATTGTATCTTGTACAGCAGTCATTATATGAGACGTTAATTGGGACATTCCATTCACGCATACAATACCCAGATGTAAAAAAGGAAGAGAAGGTAGGACATTGATAATAGAAGGAGAGGAAATGCGATGATTTCGATAGATTTAGTTGATGAAACTGATGGAGTGTCGGAGCTGCAAATGAAAGAGATTGAAAGTTTACTTCAGCACGCTGCCAAAATAGAAAATATTAATGGAGAAGGAGAGCTGAGCGTTACGTTTGTTGATAATGAGAGAATTCGTGAAATAAATTATGAATATCGTGATAAAAATCAACCGACAGATGTTCTATCCTTTGCAATGGAGGAATTAGGTGAGGGGGAAATAGAAGTTATCGGGATGGACATGCCTCGTATTTTAGGCGATATTATTATCTCTGTTCCAAAGGCAAAAGAACAAGCGGAGGAGTATGCTCATTCCTACGAGAGAGAGTTGGGATTTTTAGCTATTCACGGTTTCTTGCATTTGCTAGGCTATGACCATATGACAGCTGAAGAAGAGCAGGTAATGACAAATAAACAGAAAGAAATTCTTGATTCCTATGGGTTATCTAGAGAATAAGAAGAAAAAAGGCAGTTTGTGGAGCAGTTTTCGCTATGCTTTTGAAGGGGTTAGGTATGCAGTGTGCACAGAGCGTAATATGTGGATTCATATATGTGTTGCGGTTTGTGTGATTGTTGCCGGTTTTTATTTTCAATTGAGCAAATATGAATGGATAATCATTCTATTAGTAATGACAAATGTAATTGGATTAGAGATGTTGAATACAGCTCTAGAGGCGGCTGTGGACTTAGTAACAGAAGACTACCATCCACTGGCAAAAAAAGCAAAAGACATTGCAGCAGGAGCAGTTCTCGTGACAGTAGTCACTGCTATCATTATCGGACTTATTATTTTTATTCCTCGTTTAGGGCTGTAATAAGGGCGTGAAAACGGGAAGATTTAGCAATTGTAACTAGATAAAATGAGAAAGGATTTGTAGCATGAGCCAAAATTATCAATCAGGTTTTGTATCCATCATTGGACGTCCTAATGTAGGGAAGTCAACGTTTTTAAATCGCGTAATCGGTCAAAAGATTGCCATTATGAGCAACAAGCCTCAGACAACGCGTAATAAAATTCAAGGAGTATATACGGAACAGGATGCCCAAGTCATTTTTATTGATACACCGGGAATTCATAAACCGAAACATAAATTAGGTGATTTTATGGTGAGTGTTGCCGAAAATACCTTGAAAGAAGTGGATATTGTTCTATTTATGATCAATGCAGAAGAAGGTCTTGGTCGGGGCGATGAGTATATCATCGAAAAACTGCAAAATGTAAAAACACCAGTATTTCTTATTGTAAACAAAATTGATACCATTCATCCAGATGAACTGTTAGTTCTTATCGACCAGTATCGCACATTATATGATTTTGCAGAAATTGTACCAATTTCTGCCTTAGAAGGAAATAATGTGGAGCGCTTAATAGAAACAATCAAGAAGTATTTACCGGAAGGTCCACAATATTATCCGGAGAATCAAGTGACAGACCACCCAGAGCGTTTTATTATGGCAGAATTAATCCGTGAAAAAGTATTACATTTAACCCGTGAAGAAGTACCACATTCTATAGCGGTAGTTATTGAACAAATTGAAAGGCGTTCAGGTGGAAATGCAATCTATGTCCACGCGACAGTTGTCGTAGAGCGTGATTCGCAAAAAGGAATTATCATCGGGAAGCAAGGGAAAATGCTGAAGGAAGTCGGGAAGCGAGCCCGACAAGATATGGAAATGCTTTTGGGAACCAAAGTTTTCTTGGAGTTATGGGTAAAAGTACAAAAAGATTGGCGTAATAAAATGTCCCAACTCCACCAACTAGGGTATCGAGAGGACGAGTATTAAAAAATATTATATTTTACAGGGTGATTTTTCCTGCATGAAATTTCACCCGTGTGGTCATCTTAATAGTGAGTCAATGATTTAACGCTATATTGAAAGGTGGCTTCATTATGCTAGACTTTGCCTGGTATGTCTTTTCTCAAACTGGAAATGTGGACGCTTATCTGCTTTTTAAGGAAATAGAAAAAGATGGGGTAGATGGAACCAACGATTTAGAAGAAGCGTTAGTAGAAATTGATCAAACGATTCAGTGACCACCAAAAAAATCAAAGCAGAAGCGGTAGTTTGGAAAAATAGAAATCATTATGCCGCTAGTACTGGACAAGGTGGTGAACAGCTTGTTTCAAAAGGTAGAAGGAATTGTGATTCGTACGATTGATTATGGAGAAACTAATAAAATTGTAACACTTTTAACAAGAGAATTAGGAAAAATTAGTGTAATGGCAAGAGGAGCAAAAAAAAGTAGTAGTCGTTTAACTTCTGTGACGCAGCTGTTCACATATGGATATTTTTTGATTCAAATCGGAAAAGGTATGGGCACTCTTCAGCAAGGTGAAGTGATGTCCTCCATGAAAGAATTACGTCAAGATATCTTTCTAACTGCTTATAGCTCTTTGATTGTCGAATTAACAGATAAAGCAGTAGAAGAGAAAAACAACAATCCATATTTATTTGAACTATTATTACAAACACTTCAGCATATTGAAGAGGGAGCCGATGGAGAGATTCTTATGCTCATTTATGAGTTGAAGCTACTCCCAGTTGTTGGGGTCAAGCCTTCCTTTGACCAATGTGCAATTTGTGGCGACAGCAATGATTTTGTCGCCTTTTCTTTCAGTGAAGGCGGCTTTCTCTGTAAGCGATGTGTACATAAAGATAAATACAGCTACCAGATGAATGAAACAGCAATCAAGTTAATTCGTTTCTTTTATCATATTGATGTAGTGAGATTGGGGAAAGTTTCTGTAAAAGAAGAGAACAGAAAACAAATGCGCCATGTAATCGATACATTATACGATGATTATGTAGGAATGTTTTTAAAAACTAAGCGCTTTTTAAAACAACTTGATTTATTTAAAACGAACGAGT
>DAIDKD010000080.1 GCA_027451065.1 Bacillaceae bacterium
AATTTGATATTTATACAGGAATGGACAACTTAGAGTTGTCCATTCCTGTGCGTAGTGTAAGATGGGCTCTTGCCCACCTTACACTACGCACGCTATACATTCGTCTACTGTTAAATTACGCGTGCGAGTATAATACAAACTCTTTAGTCCTTTTTTGTTAGCATAAATATAATATCGTGCTAGCTCACGAGTAGAAACATCGCTGTTTACGTAAAGAATTGTACTAATTCCTTGGTCTATATGCTCCTGAATTTCCGCAACAAGATCAATTATTTTGAGTTGATCCATGTCGTAGGCTGACTTGTAATACCAGAAAGTCTCTCTCGATAAGTAAGGCATCGGATAGTACGTAGTAGCATTGGCATACGTTCTTGATTCAATGATATTCACAATTGGCATCACACTTGAAGTAGCATTTTGGATATAGCTAATCGATTGTGTCGGTGCTATTGCTAAACGATAGCCATTATATAGCCCATATTTTTGTACTTGTATTCTTAGGTTCGTCCAATCTTCACAGGTTGGAATGTTCATCCCTTCAAAAAGAGCTTGTACTTTTTCAGTTTTTGGTACATAGTCATTCATTTCATATTTTGTAAAATATGTACCCTTGGCATATTCTGATTTCTCAAAGTCTTTGAAAGTTGTGTTTCTTTCTTTTGCGATGAGCATGCTTTTTTCAATTGAATAATAGTTCATCATCATGAAAAAGGTACGGGTAAAATCTTTTGCTTCTTCACTTTCATAACTAATTCTATTTTTTGCTAGGTAACCATGTAGATTCATTGCTCCGAGCCCTACGGAGTGTAGTTCTTCATTGGCTTTTTTCACAGTTGGTGCATTTTCAATAGTCGTCATATCTGACACAGCAGTTAGTGCATCCATACCCACATGAACCGCTTCTTTGATTTCTTTGTTTTCCATTACATTAACGATGTTTAATGAACCTAAATTACAATTAATATCACGGCGTAGGATATCCTCTTGTCCATAATCGGTAATTTCTGATGTTTCTTGTAGTTGGAAGATTTCGCTACACAAATTCGACATCTTCACTTGCCCAATATCCTTTAACGGATGTTCTTTGTTGGCATTACTTTTATACATAAAGTATGGATACCCCGACTCTAACTGAATCATGGCAATTTTGATAAGCATGTCACGAGCACTTAAATCTAATTTCTTTTTCTTCACATTAGGATTTGCCAATAGTTCGTCATACATTGTATCAATGTCCAAATCGTCTAAATGAACGCCATATGATTTATAGACTGTATACGGTGCAAATACATGTAATGGCTTGTCTTGTTCAGCTAACTCAAAAAATTTGTCCGGAACAATTAAACCAATCGCTAAGGATTGAATCCGTGATTTCTCATCTGAATTGATTTTTTTCGTATCAAGAAATTCAACAATATCCCAGTGAAAAATATTTAAATAGGCAGCCCCTGCACCCTTTCTCTGCCCTAGCTGATTGGCATAAGAGAAAGTATCCTCCAACAACTTCATTACTGGAACGACACCACTTGCAGCATTTTCAATTTCCTTAATTGTTTCACCGCGAGCACGTAATTTTGATAAATTAATTGCTACTCCACCACCAATTTTACTTAACTGCATCGCAGTATTCATTTGAAATCCAATGGAATTTAAACTGTCATCCATTTCTAGCAAAAAACAAGAAACCATCTCTCCTCGTCTACTCCTACCTGCATTCAAAAATGTTGGAGTCGCCGGCTGATAATTTTGCTTTATCATCATCCCTGTGTACTGTTTAGCCTTGTCAACATTCCCATTCGCTAAATACAGAGCCACTATCACGACACGGTCTTCATAGGTTTCTAAATATTGCTTCCCATCATTGGTCTTTAAGACATAATCTTTATAAAACTTTGATGCAGCCATGTACGATTGAAAAATAAACTTTTGCTCATAAGCAAGTTTATAAACATCTTCTAGTTCAGATACCGTATAGTCCCTGAACACATCATAATAGTAATCATTGTCTACCATATATTGAAGGCGTTCTGCTACTGTTTGGAAAAAAATTGTCTGCTCTTGTACTTCCTTCAGAAATACTTGTAATGCTTCTTGATCCTTTTCTAGTTGGTAAAAGCCATCTACTTTTTTGGTAATTTCATTATTTAACTCTATGTAATTCAAGTTTTCCTACCCCTTCCATAAACTGCTCTACATCTCTATTCGTACCGGCTAATTCAAATTTTGATACAATGGGAACATGATATTTTCCGGAAACTTTATCAGCACTTGCTGCAAAATTTTCTCCCCAATTTCGATTTCCACTAGCCGAGACCCCGCGTAAGTATAAGTAGTTTTTCTCTAAAAATTTATTTACCTTCTCAGGAACATAACCAAATCCTGTCGTATAAGTTACAAGAATAAAATCTTCGTCTATCTTCATATCCTCTCTAATTTGCACAGACGGCAACTGTATTTTTTTTATAAACCTTTTTACATTGCCTGTCATAGAGTCATATGCTACAATCATTCATCTTCCCTCCTTGCTATCAACACTATATATTGTATACTACAAAAAACAAAAACACAAGATGTATAAACTATTGCATTTTTTTAGAAAATTCCATAAACTTTTTATACATTTTGATTTCCTAAAGAAAAGATTGCCTTCACAACTTCTATATTGTTTGTCTCTTCTGGCAATTTGAGTGAGTTGGATCCTTTTTCCCCACCTCACTCAAATATCATTCCATTTTACTCTTCATCAAATATTTCTGGTACAATAAGATCAATATTCCTTAATTCTTCCTCAAGCTCATTCTCAAAATCTGTTACTTCTTCTTGAAATGTTTCTATGGTTAAGTATAGCTCAGCAAGTTCCCTCACAAGAAAAGACATCTCCACCACTATTTCAAACGACCTTCCTCCCTCTATTATATCTGCATCGATACAAACAGGATCATTTACAACTGCAACAACAGATTCCCCATCAGGACGCCTTTCTAACTCGTTAAATATCCTCACCTGGGCATGTTCTGTATAGGATACTTGTTCTGAAATTACTGCTGTTTGCTTACCATTCTCATACGAATACCAGAGATGCACCTCATAGCTACCTGAAATCTCCGTATAGGCATCCTTTTTCTCACCTTTATATTTATGGTTCAGAATCCAGCAACCTAAAACACTATCTGATACATGCCCCAACTTTACTATATTTTTTTGTTTACTGGTTTTATAGCCTTTTCCTATCACAGTCTTTGTAAGAATTGTTTTTGATACAGACATACGCCACCCCTCCCATACTTAAAATATATGCACACTATGGACAAAAAATATAATGTAAAAATAGGGAACTGACCTAAGCCATTTACCTATTCCACTAGACGAATTTCAGAATAGTATACATGGAGTGAACAATATAAAAGGGAGTGAGGAAATGTCTTATATGGGGAACTACTTTCACAACAGAGGTCGTGACAACTTTCATCACTTTGATGATGAAGAAGTTTTCATATGTAGAGATATTGATGACAGACGTGACGATGATAGAAGAGACCGCGGAAGAGATGATGACGATAGACGTGACCGGAGAAGAGATGGGGATAGGTGCGATCGAAGAAAAGACGATGAGGATAGATGTGACCGGAGAAGAGACGAGGATAGATGTGATCGAAGAAAAGACGATGAGGATAGATGTGACCGGAGAAGAGACGAGGTTGATGATGATAGAAGATGTGGCAGAGAAAAATTTTCTTTCTGTGCTACCGGCACTGGAATATTATTCGGTGTTTCCATTGGTGACCGAGTATTGATTCGTGTGAAAAATAACAACGCTGAACTATCTCTTGTATTTCAAGGAATGATTGACCATATTGCTTTATTTACAAATGGTGGGGCAGGTAATGGACTATTACGCATTCCACTAAAAGATATTGTTACTGCAAGAGTTGCTTAAAAAATTAATTTCATTGCTTATCCTTTTCAACGGGGTGTATGAATGGGGCAAAGACCGCTCCATTCATACACCCCGCTTTTTCTTTTTACCTATGGACTTGATACCCCGTTTCACAACATCAAAGAAACTCAAGGATTGCACCATGCAATCAGGATCAACATATTCTCGGATAGCTCGCAGAACTTTCTTCGGTTCTTTAGAAGAAAATGTGAAGGTTCCATTTTTCTTCGTTTCAATCGCATAACGAGGAATCCATTTTCCCTTAAACATTACAGAGGCTAGCACGTAATTTACTTCCTCCCATGGAATTTGAATATATTTACGCGCATCACGAGAGTTATAAAATTCAAAACCTTTATCACCAATCATAATTTTCCCATAATCTGTAAGCCCTGTAAAAGCGGTGGCATCTATTACTAAGTCAACTTTTGTATTCATTGATTGAACCATCGTATCCGCTCCATTTCATTTGTTTATTATCCATTATATCCTTCTTCAAACAACTAAGCCAAATAAAAAGTGGCTGAGACCACCATCCCAGCCACTTTTACATGTGAACCATCGACACTATGATTATAAAAGACCGACTACGTGTCCAACTATCCCAACTACGAATAAACCTAGGATAATAACAATTGGGCTGACTTTCTTCTTAAGCAACCACATACATAAGAATGTGAGAAGCAATGCCGCCAAACCAGGTATTAATTGATCTAAGTTATCTTGTAAGGTCGTTACATTGGTTGGTGACAGTGCCATTCCTGAATTTACTTGTTCAAAAGCTTCCTTAATTCCTTGACCACCTGCTGGAAGTTGATCCCATTGGACATACGCTCCATCATCTAACTGAACTTCAGATACAATCGGCTGGAATCTAATCGATACCCACCGTTGTACCAAGGCGGCTAGTACGAACATACCGAGAATTGATGCACCTTTTGTAATATCTTGCAATAACCCGCCTGAAAGGTCATCTGTGATTTTAGAACCAGCTTGATAGCCAAATTCTTGTGTATACCACATGAATCCCCAACGGACTAGGTTCCATGCTATAAAGAATATAATTGGTCCAAGAATACTTCCTCCCATTGCTAGTGATGCACCTAACGCACCTAACATCGGACGTAAAGTAAACCAGAATACCGGATCACCCACACCAGCCAAAGGACCCATCATCCCGATTTTAACCCCTTGGATTGCTACATCATTCACATCTGCACCATTGGCACGTTCCTCTTCAAGTGCTAATGTAACACCTAGAATCGGTGAAGCAATATAAGGATGTGTATTGAAAAACTCTAAGTGACGTTTTAATGCTGCTGTACGATCTTCATTTGATTTATATAGTTTTTTGATTGCTGGAATCATTGAGAAGACCCAACCACCATTTTGCATACGTTCATAGTTCCAAGAACCTTGAATAAACGTCGAACGCCATGCAACGGCTAAGCGGTCTCTTTTTGTTAATTTTATTCTTTCTGCCATTTTTCTTCTCCTCCTTCTCAATTAATAATCGTTTAAGATGTCTCCAAGTGGGTCGCCAGAGTTACCTCCACCGCCATTTGAAGAACCACCCTTTTTAGAAAGGCTCAAGTAAATAAGAGCTAAAGCTACACCCAATGCACCCAGTGCAATAAGCGTTAATTCAGAAATTGCAGCTACTACGAAACCAATAACAAAAAATGGCCATACTTCTTTTGTTGCCATCATATTAATAACCAATGCATAACCTACAGCAACAACCATTCCACCACCAATTGCCATTCCATCAGATAGCCATGCAGGCATCGCTTCTAAAACTCCTTGAACGCTTTCTGCAGGAATAAATAACAATGCTCCCGCAGGAATCGCAATGCGAAGTCCTTGCATACATACAGCAGCGATGTGCAACATTTCGATTTTTCTAATATTTCCTTCTGCAGCTGCCGCATCCATCATATGGACAATAGGAACAGCAAGTGTACGAACGATCATCGTTAAGAAAAGACCTGCTACTGCAAGTGGAACTGCTACAGCGATTGCTGAGGCAACACCGTCAACACCTTGTCCACCCAAAACTAAAATGATTGCTGAGGCAACCGATGCTAAGGCAGCGTCCGGTGCTACAGCAGCTCCGATATTTGCCCATCCTAGTGCAATCATTTGAAGTGTCCCACCAAGGATAATGCCGGCCTCCAAGTTTCCTGTTACTAAACCGATTAATGTACATGCTACTAGTGGTTGGTGGAATTGAAATTCATCTAGAATTCCTTCCATACCAGCTAGAAAAGCAACTAAAACTACTAAAATTGCTGATACAATATTGATATCCATAATAGTCCCTCACCTTCTTTAAAATTTTTTCTATCTCTACGCTAATTCAGCTTTCGCTTTTTTCAGAATCTCATCCATGTTCGCACGAGAGTCATTAGGTACTTTACGAACATCAAACTTGATACCTTTTTCTTTCATTTTTCCGAAAGCTTCAACATCTTCTGGTCCCATAGAAAGCACTTTACTAACAACTACTTTCCCAACTGAATGAGCCATAGATCCTACATTCACTTCTTTAATATCCACACCACCTTCAACAACTCTCATGACGTCTTGTGGATTCTCAAATAATAATAGTGCTTTCGTATTACCAAAACGAGTATCTTTTGCAACTTCAATCATTTTGTTAATTGGAACAACATTTGCCTTTACCCCTGGTGGTGCTGCCTGCTCGATTAGTTTCTTCCGAAGATCATCTTGAGATACAGCATCTGAAACTACGATAATACGACTTGGATGTGTCGCCTTTGTCCATGCTGTTGCTACTTGACCATGTAGGAGACGAGAATCTATACGAGCCAAAACAAACTTGATTTTTCCATCACCAACTACTGTCCCTGGAGCAAGTGTACCTGTTGCTTGTCCATCATTATTAGCAACTGCAACTGCTTCTTCTTTCGGTGCTAATTCTTCAGGCTTCACTCCAACGCCTTCTTTTGCCGTTTTCAATATATGCGCTGCGATTTCTTGCGCAGATGTCATTGAAAAACGTGATGCATAAGCTTCAATCAGCATTGGTAAATTCAAACCAGAAACAATCGCCCATTTGTCTTGATGTCCTTCAAACAAACCACTCGCCTGATTGAATGGAGTACCGCCCCATAAATCAACTAAGAATAACACTTCATCTTGATTATCAAAAGTTGCAATTGCCGCTTCCATTTTTGCTCTCAAATCATCTGGACCTTCGCTTGGCATTAAAGTAACAGCTTTCACGTTTTCTTGTTCTCCAAAAATCATTGAGCCAGATTGTAAGATACCTTCAGCAAACTCACCATGGCTTGCTATGATAATCCCTACCATCGCGCTACCTCCTAACTATTTTTCCCAATTTTTTTCTGAATAGACGCAACCAACACAACTATTCCTTCTTCATTTCTTCAAACTTTGTCTAGTTTTTCTTAAGAAAATCACCCCCTCTATAAAATTAATTTAAAAAAGTAGCTTGGTGTATGGGTTTACAGAAAAAGAAGATTTCCGCATCTTCATACTACTCACTTTTCTCTCAGCTTGAGTTCTATTATAAATACCGAAAATAATATTTTTTCAAAAAATTACAACTATATTCATATTTCCGGAATATTATCAAGTGCCATATGTATCCAAGTAAGTCTTCACAAGCTGACGATGATATCTTTATTATATACATCTTTTATAAATAAATAAAGTTTTTTAAATTTGAAAGAATTTTCCGAAGTTTCCAACAGAAAATCTATCCTAGACCGGATAATTCATATCCTTTCTTTACATGAAAAAGCGTGTTAAATCGTCAAAAAGTGACCATTTAACACGTTCTCGGAACAGAAAGTCATGATATTCGGAAAAATAAACCTTACCATTAAATTACTTTTTTAATATTTCCCTCCATGATCTTTTCCTGATTTTTTATCGTGCTCTTTATGATAATCGCAATAATAA
Organism: Bacillaceae bacterium; assembly: GCA_027451065.1. Taxonomy (GTDB): domain Bacteria; phylum Bacillota; class Bacilli; order Bacillales; family Bacillaceae_G; genus DAIDKD01. Next base: position 7,889 of record DAIDKD010000080.1, read on the forward strand.
TCTTTTACCCGAACTTGTTGCTTTTGTAATACTTTTAACGTTAAATCAATGACCATTTTTTCTTCTAGTTTCTTAAAGGTTGCTTCTTCAAACGGCACATCCATTTTTCGATCAAATACATCATATGCGTCTCCCATTGAACGATCTAAAAATTCATCGTACTCAAAAATTCTGCTACTAATTAGCTCTACGAACGGTAGTTCATTAAATACTTCTCCGCTAATTTGGTCAAATTGTGTGAAATCACCTGATAATAGTTTTTCTTTTTGTGAATATCCTTTTGGAAGGTCTACAGAGCTAAAGAATGTAAAGTTATCAGTGTCTGGATTTTTGTGAAAAATTGGTTTGTTCATAAAATCCTTAATTTCTGTCACTGCACTAAATGGAATCACTACTATGTACATACAGAAATTTAATGCACCATAAGAAAGGAACTGTGATATACTTAAATTATATGAGTCAAAACCGAAAATGTAAAGTTTTTTTGAAGAAGGTGTCAAAAAATGGCAAAGGTTGCTATTTATGTAAGGAAATCAAGAGCAAATGAAGGTATGGCTGAAAAAGAAACACTTGAAAACCAATTAAACACAGTTTTACACATAGCAAAGAAAAAAAAATACGACTATGAAATTTTCAATGAAGGTGTAGCAAGTTCTCAAAACCCAGAACGTCCACAACTAAATAGAATGCTCAAAGAAATTGAAAAAGGAAAGTACAATAGGATACTATGCACAAATACGGATAGACTTTGGAAAGATTCTGATGAAGCATTTCTCCTCTATATGAAGCTTGGAAAGTATAATGTATTAATTGAAACAGAAGACGGTATTTTTGATCCTTCTGATAAGATGCAGAAACTTATGGGATATTTCAAGGCACATATGGATGAGGAAGAGTATCAAAAAACTAGATTTCGTATGGCAGCAGGTAGAATTTCACGAGTTCGTAGTAAAAAACATATGGGGAATGTACCTTATGGCTATCGTAAAGATAAGAATACTGACCAATTATATATAGTTGAAGAAGAAGCTGAATTAATAAGAAAAGCACATGAATTATACCAAAGCGGTATGTCTATGTATAGACTTACCCAATATTTTAGTGATATTGGCATAAGAAGTGGTGAAGGTAAGGCCTTTAGGGATTCCACAATACGTAATTTTTTAACAAACAAAGCATATATAGGAATCTATACGCTACACTCTACTGTACTTAAAGAAACAGTGACTATCAGAGATAGTTATCCTTCAATTTTAGATGTTGCAACTTTTGAAAAAACACAAGCTAAGATTGTCGACAATACAACAAAGGATAGGAGAAATCATATGCCACCAAAGACTCCGCTTGATAAATTAGTATATTGTGGGCAATGTGACGGTGCATTACAAATTCACGAAAGGAAAGTAACCAATAAATCTGGAGAAACTAGTACTTATTATAGCATTGGCAACTGTAGGCGACTAGTCGGAGAAGAAAAAGACAAAAGGTGTGGTAACTCCAGTGTCTCTATAAAAAAAATATTGCCACTGGTCTATGCTGAATTAAGAAAACATAGATATGGACTGCAGAAAGCATTGGAAAAAATGGAAAGTAATGATTATAAAGCTGAGTTAGATAAATTAGAAGACAAAAAGAAAGAGTTGCAGAAAAAATTACAAGGTTTGGAAGATCAAAAGGGTGTTATCATGGAGATGGTGAAAAAACAAATAATACCAATTTCCGAATACGAACAAGAACGAAAAAAGATAGAGAAAAACGTTGAAGAAACTGAGTTAGAATATGACTCTGTTTCTTTGCAAATTGAAAATTTTAATATTGAAGACAAAAAAGCAAATATAGAATATACGATGGAAACTATCGACTGCCTCCAAATCCTTCCATTTAAAGAACAAAATGATTTTCTAAAATCAATTATTGATAGAATACTGTTAACCAATAAAGATGATGAAAAGGAAATGGAGATAATATATTACTAGAAAAAGATCCAAAACTGTGTAAACAGTTAATTGGATCTTTTTCTTTTATTGGATAATTTCAATAGCTCTCGTGCCATCTTCTCGTAATTCGGTGTGTTACTTTTTACTACAAATTCATTTTTTTTTGCTTTTGTCATGTTGTAATTCCTCCTATAACCAAAGTATTGAGGAATCAAAAAAAATGTGATTCCTTATCTAATAAAACTTCATACATGGTTACAGGGATTTTATTCTCAAAGCTTAAAATTAACATTATTGTTTACATGACATAGCATTGGTTAGTTTTATCGGGATTAGCTTTACTCCCTCACCCCCTTGATTATTGTTCTTTGTAGTTTGAAGGAGTTCACTCAACAAGTTTACCGCTAACTCCTAGCATAATAACACATGAAATCAACAGCAATGATTATAACACTTAATATTGTAAAATGTCGCTTTATTTCGGACAAAAATTACTGTATTCTTTTATTTAGAACAGATTTTTCAAAAAACTTTTCTGGCATATCCTTTACTGCTTATAAATTTTTAACTATGAGCAACTTAGCACAGAGCCTCTGTGGTTCACGACAAACGCATGAAATTGTTACTATTCCCTACAAGAAACTGACCCCGTTCTAAATGGAGAAGAAAAAACTTCCACCTTCGCCGAATTTTCTCCCATTAATCAATGACTAGCTCTGTCTACAAGGCTCTCATGCACCTTCGCCGTGTAAATCCCCACTTCTAAGTCGATACAAGTTGAAATGCTAAATTAATTTGAAATTCATAATCTGAAATAAAGTGAAAGTTCGCCGTAATATCAACATACGTTTGAATATAATATTTTCCCTTCTTAATAAAGTCGATAAATATAGATTTTTAACTTTTAAAAGGTTTCTTTTAAGATGTTTCAAAAAACATTAGGAAAGGGACTGATATAATGTTCTTTACAAAGAAAACAAAATGGGATGAGCCCCCACATGATTTATTTTCAAAAAATAGGGGTTGGGAAAAAAATACAGCTGGTGAGAATAAGCTGAAGAATGTCACAGAACCTTATAACATGGGGGTTGCCATGACATCGTCAAAGTCCTCTATCTCTTGGGAGAATAAGGAGGAGAACATCTTTAAGAGTGAATCCTACGATTTGCCACAAAACAGGGTAATAATACACTGGATTTCCGTTACATTTCATAAACTTTCTAAGGAATCACTGGTGGAAATCATCCAAATGGACATGGGTGATTTTCGTACAGCATATGGTCTAAATGGCTACAAAAAATCACTTGTTTGTGACAACATTAAAATTTTGTATGATGGCACTAAGGACATGGGAGTACACTTACTTATGACTGGTGAAGGTTGTCGAGAATGGGAGCAATTAGCCAGAAGCCACAATTTAACTTGGAAACATTTTTTTGAATCACTGCATATTTATGATCCTAACTATACCAGAATTGATATTGCCATTGATGATTACGACAATCACTTCACTATCCAAGGATTGCGAAGGAAATGGAACAATGGTGAAGTATGTACTAAGCTAAGACTCTGCGATTATATGGAAAGAACTCTTGTTGGTGGCAAGTTACAAGGTGAAAGTTTATATTTTGGCTCAAAAGATTCTCCATTTCGGATACGCTTTTACAATAAGGCCTTAGAACAGCACATACACAATCCAGGTAAAACGTGGATTCGTATAGAAGTACAGTTACGAGATCAGAAAGCACAGGCAGTAGCAGATTCTATTCGCATAGCTAATGATGATAACGACACAACGCTTATGAAAACTGTATGTGGCATTATTAAAGCCAATATCCGCTTTACCGTCAAAGGCAATGGCAAAGTGAGGTCCAGGTGGCGAACTGCTCCATGTTGGGAAAAAT
>DAIDKD010000081.1 GCA_027451065.1 Bacillaceae bacterium
ATATAAGAAGCGCCGGCTTCATCCCACTCTTGAAAGCGGGCAACCTGCCAATTTGGTAAATTATCTATGCTATCATCGGATGCACGCAAATAAAATTCTTTGATTGTCTGGTTATCCTTCCAATCAATCACAACATTTGAAGCTCCGGCATCGTAGGCAGCGGTTGCTACCATACGTGCAAATAAAAAGTCCTCGACTCCACTACTAATGATCACTAACTGTCCTTTTTCCACATTGACACCAGAGCATACAGCAAGCTCTGCATATTTTTTTATTTGTAACTCGAAGCTGCATTGGGACATTGTTTCACTTCCTCCTCATGTTGCTTATTTAGTTTGAGTATCACATGTATGATTATAACAAAAAATTGAAAAAAATTTCTGTTTTTAGAATAATTTTAAAAAATATATGAGGAATTAGTGAACGATTCGTAACTCTTCGAAAGGACAGGGCAGATTTTGCCCGTAAACCGAAGTATTTTTTCAAAAACTTATACAGTGATATCAGCCAGTCATCAGGTAACTGATTTTCTAGCAGTTGTCGTCTTTCTTCTCTATTACATTTTGAGACTAGGATTTCAAATACTTCTATGGCTAGTATATGAAATGTCATATTTATACCGCCTTATGAAGTTAAACAGATAGAGTTTCAGAAGGGATACTTCTTGAGAATGTTTGTTTTCGTCGACTTCATTCTACAAGACGGTGTCTCTTTTTGTATTGTATTTTGCTTAGTTCGATATTTTTTGCGCTAATCAACAGGCGTGTAGTAATATTAAAGAAACAACATGTAAGAAGAAGGGTGTGATGATCTGATGAAGAAATGGTCATTTTTTGTGATAATTTTCATTCTTTTGCTTTCTGGTTGCGGCTGCAACAAAGAATCTTCCACAACAGAGCAAAACACAGCAACAAGATCCATTGCCGTAACAATCGATAATCATCCGCAAGCAAGGCAACAATCAGGACTTCACAAAGCGGACATTGTTTATGAAATGCTAGCAGAAGGTGATGTTACTCGCTTCTTAGCCGTTTTTCAAGGTGAAATGCCGACAAAAGTGGGCCCCGTGCGAAGTGCAAGAGATTATTTTATTGAGCTGGCAAAAGGATTCAATGCCCTTTATATTGCCCATGGCTACAGTCCAGAAGCGAAAAGTATGCTTCAAGAAAATTATGTTGATAATTTGAACGGAATGCATCATGATGGAACATTGTTCAAGAGATCCGACTCCCGTACTGCACCACATAATTCATATATTACATATGAAAATATTTTAAAAGGTGCAGAGGAAAACAATTACTCCATGTCTCAACCATCACCTTCTTTTCTGTTTATGGCAGAGGACGAGCGTGAAAATGTGACAGGTGAGGCCGCGAGCGCTGTCACCATTACGTATTCTAATAACTCAAATTTCAACTGTATGTATGAATTTGACACAGCAACAGACAAGTATAAACGCTTTTCCGGTGGGGAGCAGACTGTAGATTTGGAAACAGGTGACGAGGTTTTGTTAGACAATATTTTTATCATCGAAACAGCCCATCAAGTAATTGATGAAAAAGGTCGTAAAGATATTGATTTGCAGTCTGGAGGTCGTGCCTTTTTACTACAGATGGGCAAAGTACTTGAAGTAGAGTGGGAAAATGATAACGGAATGATTATCCCTGTTAAAAATGGAGAAAAGGTTCCTTTTGTTCCAGGTAGTACGTGGGTAAATGTGGTTCCAACGAACCCAGGGCTAGAAAGCAGTGTAATTTTTCATTAGATTATCTACTTCTTTCAATATGTTATACTTATATGAGAAAGAATTTTAATCATTAGGAGGAAACATGATGACAGTAGAAATTGGACAAAAAGCACCAGATTTTGAATTGATGTCAAGTAATGGAGAGACGATAAAATTGTCGGATTACAAGGGGAAAGCAGTGGTACTATATTTTTATCCAAAAGATATGACTCCAGGTTGTACAGCGGAAGCATGTGACTTTCGAGATACTCATGAGGACTTTAGTGGTTTAGATTGTGTGATTCTCGGTATTAGCACTGACTCTGTAGAAAAACATGGGAAATTTATCGAAAAGTACAATTTGCCATTTCTGTTATTGGCGGATGAAGAACATCAAGTGGCTGATATGTATGGAGTTTGGAAACTGAAGAAGAACTTTGGGAAAGAGTATATGGGTATGGAAAGAACTACCTTTGTTATTGATAAGGAAGGGAACATAGCAAAAGAATGGCGTAAGGTAAAAGTGAAGCAGCATGTGGAGGAAGTGTTGGAGTATGTAAGGGAGTTTTTAAGTTAGAAGAGTGTGTCCGCCTAGGCAATATGCCGGGGCGGGCGCTCTACTAACTTCGAATACATTATTTTCCGTCACAAAGTGAAAATGTTTATAGGTGGAGGTACCCAATGAGTAAACAACGCAAATTAGTACTATTTATTGCTACAAGTTTGGACGGCTACATAGCTGCGATTGATGATTCTTTAGAATGGTTATTTCAGGTTGAGGGTGAAGGTGATAATGGATACTCTGAATTTTATGGTACCGTTGATACAGTTATTATGGGAAGAAGAACGTATGACTGGCTTCTAGCTCAAGAATTAGAGGAATTTCCGTACAAGAATAAAGCATGTTATGTTTATACACGTTCATCAAGAGAAGATAACGAAAATGTAACATTCGTCAATGAAAATATCTTTCAATTCGCCAATAAACTAAAGGCTCAAGAAGGTAAGAATATTTGGCTCGTCGGTGGTGGGGAGCTATTGCAATCTTTTATCGAAGAAAAATTAGTAGATGAACTCATCATAACAATCGCTCCAACGATATTAGGGGAGGGGATTCCGCTCTTTAAGAAAGGAGATTACCAACTAAACCTTTCATTGAAGAGTACTAGAACCTTTAATCAATTTGTAGAATTACATTATGAAGTGAAGTAGTTACACAACAGGTTGTTTGAAAAGGAAAAAGTTCGCCCCTTTTCAAACAGCCTGCCGAAAGAGTCAACTATGATGAAGAGCTATGAAATCAAGCTTTTCTAAGTTGACTCTTTCTATATTGTGGAGAATAAATCGATTTTTGGGACAGCCGCATAAAATATTATTTGTTCTTACGGAAAAACTATCGGGCATCAAACTTGCAGCATAGATGCTGTATGGTTTGGTGTCCGTTTTTTATCTAATATTATTCTATTATTTCCTGCACTCGACCCACTTGTCCGTCCTCTAATCGTACTTTTATCCCATGAGGGTGAAAAGAGGAGCTTGTTAGGATATCTTTTACAATACCCTTCGTGAGAGTGCCTGTTCTTTGATCTTTCTTTAACACAATATTTACTTCAAGGCCCGGGGTGATATGTTGCCGTTGTTGTCCGCTTATCTTATGCACGTGAAAACCCCTCGTCGCTTAGGTAAGTAATAGCTTCCTTGTATGTGTTAAACGTACCATCCAGTAAATCTCCGGCATATACATTCCACATCTCATCCTCATACGTAAGCAAGAGGGTGAAGTGATTGGCATTTATCCACGTTTCATCTGCATGTGTTACTTCTTCATCTGTACTATGTGAAAGGGAAGAAATTGATTTCTCAATTACAGAACGAAGAGCTTTCTCTGTAAAGTTGCGAATGTTTACCAGACCTTTGTCGTCTCTTTCATACCCTGTCAGCATTCCTACATACACATATCCGTTTCCATTAGGGTGCAAGTGGTAGACAACATTCTTTTTGTCCGTTTTACTTTCCTCAAATTGAAAATTCACACGCCCGAGGGAGATATTTTTTCTTTTTAATTGTGAAAATTCTTCAATAATCGATAATTTTTGTTCAAAAGTTAGCATAGTGCCTCCATGTGTTTTGTCATTTGCTCATTATATCATAAAGTGACGGGCATGTTTATGGAGGGGTGAAAAAACACACGACAAAGTTTATATAGTAGGGCGCTTGAAATTCCCTGTATGTATAAAATATTAACAAAGCAAAATTCGGTATTGTACAATGAAGAAAATACCCAAATTATGAAAGGATGGATTTCTGATATAGATAAAATATTATCTGTCTCGCCATGCTGAAAATACAAGTAATGTCGTAATTTATCTAATTATTTTTATTTGATATTTTTGATTTTTTCAATCTAGTTAGGCATAATTCTATTATATAGAAAAGTCTTATACTATTCATTTTTGTTTCATAAAATTGAACAAATGTTATTTCATTCGGATTGTGAAGGGAATAGAGCTTTATCTACATATAGGAAAAAATATAACTATCAATAATGATAGACTTTGATAGAAGTTGATAGAAATATTTTAGCGGGATGAGATGAGAGTGATAAAAGATCCTGAAGAGCGTAAAAATGAAATCTTGGATGCTGCTGAGAAGTTTTTTACCTCTAAAGGATATGCAAAAACTACTATTAATGACCTTTTAAATGAAGTGGGTATTGCGAAAGGGAATATTCTTTTTGAAGGAGAAGATATTTCTGACTGGAGCGATGCACAGATGAGTAATTTACGACTGCAAAGAATGGGATTTATCTTTCAGCATTCTCATTTACTTCGGACATTATCTATTCGTGACAATATTGTCCTGCCGGGATTTAAAGCAAAAAAGGAGAGCAGAGAACAGGTGATTAGCTACGCAGCGGAGCTGATGAGTCGGACAGGAATTAGCCAGATTGCAGACCATGATATGAAGAAAGTATCTGGTGGGCAGCTTCAGCGGGCGGCCATCTGTCGTGCTCTTATTAATCGCCCGGATATTATCTTTGAGGACGAGCCTACTGGGGCTCTGAATTCAAGTGCAACAGAGGAAATCATGGATATTATGAATGAGATAAATAGAGAAGGAACAGCGATTATGCTAGTTACTCATAGTGCCAAGGTAGCGGCAAGAGCAGAACGTGTTATTTATTTGTCAGATGGCAAAATTGCAGCTGAAAAAGAACTGGGGAAATATGAGGGGAAAGACCTTCTGGACAGGGAGCGTAACATGGTTAGATGGCTAGAAGGTCTAGAGTTTTAAAAGAGTCATGGGTCACTAGAGCAATACAAATATTTTTTCATTCAGTCTTTTTTCGCATAGTTTGTCGAAAAAGATGAACTTGAAGAGTGGAAGCATTCTCTTTTATAGTAGAATTATGTAGATGACTATAATTTGTATTTTGTAAAAGCGAAAGGATAGAGAACATGAAAAGATTAGGTATTTCGATTTACATGGAAAAAGTGGATGTGGCAACGAATATCGCCTATATTGAAAAGGCTGCGAAGCACGGGTTCAAGCGTATTTTTACATGTCTGATGTCAGCGCAAGGAACAAAGGAAGAAATGTTAGCGAACCTGCAAGCAATCACAGATGCTGCCCATAAATATGACATGGAAGTATTTGTAGATGTTGGCCCTACTATTTTAGAAAAATATGGGATCAACATAGGTGGGAGCTTAATTAGTTTATTTACAGGAAGAAAAAATGATTTACAATTCTTTGTAGATGCTGGTGTTGATGGAATTCGAATCGACCAAGGATCTACTGGAATGGAAGAGGCATTCTTAACTCATAATACGGATAAATTAAAAATTGAAATCAATATGAGTATGGATACTCACTTCTTAGATTTAATCATGGATTTCTTACCGAATAAAGATTATTTATATGGATGCCATAACTTCTATCCTCGTGGCTATTCAGGTTTAGATTGGGAACACTTTGATAAAACGACAAAGCATTTCGACAAGTATGGTTTAAGAAAAGCTGCATTCATTACTTCACAAGTAGCGGAGTTTGGACCTTGGCCAGCCAATGATGGCTTACCAACGTTAGAAATGCACCGCCGTTTACCAATTGATGTACAGGCAAAGCATATGATTGCTTATGGACTCATTGATGATATCATGATTTCTAATTGCTTCCCGAGTGAAGAAGAGTTAAAGGTACTAGGAGAACTTGATTTAGATACAGTTGCACTAGATGTTGTCCAAGTTGAAGGAGCTCCAGCATACGCAGAAAATATCATGTATCAAATGATGCATATCTTCAGAGGGGATGCAACAAATAAAGGTTATGCTGTCCGTTCCATGACAAGATTCTTGCACAAAAAGACAGATATTCCAGCATTTAACACAGTAGATATCAAACGTGGAGATATTATTGTGGACAACAACGAATATGGACAATATAAAGGGGAAATGCAAATCGCCCTAAAAGATATGAAGAATGATGGCCGTACGAATGTTATCGGCCGTATCCGTGAAGAAGAGATATTTATTTTGGATTATATTAAACCATGGCAGAAATTTACTTTACGCCCAGCGAAAAGTGAATAAAATGAGTGGATAAATCCAATTCCGATTAAGGAAAACATGTACGTTTTATAAAATAGTAAGAATCCCATGAATCGCATTTTTAGAAATGTTGATTTCATGGGGTTCTTATTTTTGTATTGTACGCAGGTTATTTACAGACTGTATCACCAATCCAAATCAAAGCAAGAAACATAACAGATTGAGCCATCTCCTGTTAGTAATGAAGAGCAAAGAATCAAATTGATTATTTAATTGCCAAAGGGAAAGCAGAGGTTGTAAGCATAGAGGATTTGGATGATAATTTTAGTAAATTGGTGTACACTGGAGTTATTGATTTAATGAAACTCGCGGATCCTCAGACGATAGAAAACGGAAAGAACAGGGGGGAGACTGTTTCGATTGCATATGCGAAAGCAAAAGGTATTCACTATTTCTTTTCTGATGAAAGAAGCCGGATATAAGAGAAAAGCTGCTTATCGATTATGGATGGCCTCCCATGACCAAAGCAGTATTGAATGGGCGAAGGAAAAGTTTAGGAAGGATATTTGGCCACAAAGTATATAGGTTGTATTAATGATAGGAATACTTTGATGGGGAAGCATCTATATTTTAAAACGCAACCACTTATTTTATTTTGTAAAAAAACTATCGCAGACTAAGAAATGATGTGGAATGTTTTAAGCATTTTGATAATCTGTTGTAAAGTCTATCCATAATAAACAGCCAAGTAATCGATATTTGATTAGTCACATAAATATTAGAAGGTTACTTCAAAAAAGGAGGGAGAAAAATGTTGATTGATTTTATTTTCGTTATTGGATTGTTCGGCATTGGTATTTTTATCGTCCATCTGCTTCATCTTGTTTTTTCAAAGGGCAAAAAGGTTCTGCAAAATCTTATCTTACTATTGATTGAGCTCATTGTATTGGGTATTTTTGTCTATGCTTTCTTACCTAACAAAAACTTATCAGGGATTTTATGGATGAATTTGATTGGTGCGTTATTTGCAAGCGTCATCTTGTTACTAGTTAACTGGCAAAATATGAATAACCTACAGAAAGATACAGCTCAAGAGGGGAGAAAAGATGTTTCGCCAAAGACGAGAAATTGGCCACTTGCAATAGGTACATTTTGTATACTTGCTATCGCTGTACTTTTTGCGACAAGTTTCATCACGCGCATCACATCCATTGATGAGGTTTATGCCACAATTAATTTAAAGCAGGAAGAAAAAGCAGAGGTGTTAAGTTCTACTGAGGAAACACCGATTGCCATTGCACCTGAAACTGCGAAACGCAAAATGCTTCAAAAATTCTCAGTTATTCCTAATTCAAATATGTTCGTTTTAGGTGGAATTACAGCACAAGTAGTGAATGGTGAATATGTCTATGTAGCGACTGTTGAATTTGATGGTTTCTTTAGATGGCTTAAGCTCAAGGAGGTCCCAGGCTACTTTATTATTAGCGCAACAGACATTAATGCTCAGCCTGAGTTTATCGAAAAACCGATCACTTATTCGCCATCAGGTTATCTTGAAAAAGATGCTGCCCGTAAAATTTATGCTACCCTTCCCGGTTACGCATCTACAGGTGCGATAAACTTGGAAATAGACGAAAATGGGGATCCATTTTATGTGCAAACGTTGTATAAAGAATACGGTGTTTCTGGACTCATGCATTACAATGATTTTAAGACGGCTGTCCTTGATGCAACAACAGGTGAAGTGAAGGTATATGATAGCCAAAAGGCACCAGAATTTGTTGATGCACCAATTACTAGCGCAGCAGCAAATAGTATCAATGAATTTTTTGGAAGATACTCTCAAGGATGGTGGAATCAAACGACTTTTGGTGCGAAAAAAGACGTGAGAAGACCAACCGATAATGGCGTTTATATTTCTGGTCAGATTACTCCAATGATTGATAAAGATAGAAACCTTCTGTACTTTACCGATTTTACCAGCTTTGATGAAAACCAAGATTCAGCTTTAGGTTATTCCCTTATTCAAGCGAGAACCGGAGAAATTATTTATTATCGAGATAGCAAAGTGGGAATCATGGACAGTGACGGCGCGATTTCGATTGCATCAAAGATTTATCCAGAGAAAAAATGGGAAGCCAGCATGCCAGTGCTTTACAATATTGACGGCACACCTACGTGGATTGTTTCTTTGATGGATAGTAAAGGAATCTTCAAAAAATATGTATATATCAATGCAGTGGACAATGATATTGTTGTAGACGCTGATGAAGCTCAAGGCGCACTTGATGCGTACCGCATACAAGTGGCGCAAAAAGGAAGCAATAACAAAAATAGTGACCAATCTTTGCAGAAAGAAATTAGCGGGAAAGTAAAACGTGTGAGTATGATTTCTCAAGACTCACAAACGATAGTGTCCTTCTTATTAGAAAATGATTCAACCATTTATAGCGTGACTTCAAATAATAGTCCAATGTCTATATTCCTAAAAGAAGGAGACAATGTAACTTTTCAGGCAAATGTAACAGACGATACAAAAGCAGCAAATATTGAAGAGTTAAAAATTGAAGGTTTGTAAAGTGAAACTTTTTCAGTAGGGGTTTTCTTTCAACCCTACTGAAAATTAGTTGAACCAATCGGGCTTTTACAGGCGGTTTGTTTTTCTTACTGCCCGTTCATGCGGGATAAAGTGAATGGTGATCCCCATCCTTTTCATTCTTCGACACACAAAGAGGGCAAAATGCTGATATTTTGCCCTCTTTCATTTTCATTTATTCCTCAGATGGAAGCACGATAATCGTCACTTCTCTATCAACAGTTTGTGCACTTTTCTTCGCTACATACTTACCACCAGTAGAAGTAAAGACATTTTTTGCAATGATTTCGTCCATTACAGCTACTACTTGTTCTGGGTCTGCAGGGATAATTGGGTTGTTGATAGTAATGGATGCTGATCTACCTGATTCATTTTCGAATTGTAGTGATAGTGTTTGTACCATGGTTTGTTTCCTCCTTAGTGTTTTTTTAATAAGAAAGTGTTGGTTTGCCTAGCTTCCCGTCGTAAAAAGGCTGAAAGTCATCCCCTTGTGGGATAACCTTCCCACCGTAAAGCACCTAAAGGTATCACGACCTAGCTCAAAAAGCGACTTTAGGTGTGCACTGAGCACAGCATAAGTGCAACATCAGCTCTGTCTAAAGCCAATCGCTGTGTTTTCTTTAAAGAACATTTTCCGAGGGAAGCTGAACAAGGCGCTTGCGCTTTTCTTAATTTTCCTACAGCAAGCTACTCCTCGATGGAATTTGTTTGAACTTTGTTCACTGCGTCTAGCGGTAAAGTTTGCAAGGATGCAATTCCCTTCGCCACTGTCCACAGTTCCTCTGCTGTTGCCTGTTGGTTGATGTTGTTGAAGGTTTTTGTAGTGCAAACTGCTCCTCCGTATTCATCTTCTCCGCTAACAAAGACTACTTGCAAAGACATTTTTTTGATTACTTCTTGCGCCATGAGTTTTTCCTCCTTGTTTTTTATTTGAGGTGCACCTTCAATTTGTATATAGAGGGAAGTGGGGAGTTTTTTGTTGTTTTTGTGGTGAAATTATTTTTTTGGAGTTACCTTCTTCATATGGGACATATTTTTTATTCATTGAGTGCAGGTAAAAAGTCATCGATAAATATATGTAGAGGCATAGTCGAGGGATGGAGGTGACGAGGGTGAAGTCTATGACAGCTGAATTAGAAAAGTTTATTCAGCTCGGTTCGTGATGATGTACTCGGTATGATTCTGCAGAAGAGAGGGGATAGACGTGAAAAAATTAAAATCATGTAGCATATTTTTGCACATTGAAGGTAAAATAATATAAAATGTTATTGAGGGGTAACATGGTTTAAGTTGCCATTTCCTTACAATTCTCCAATAATATTAGTAAAAGATTATCGGAGACAATATATATGAAACTTGATACGGAAAACCAAGTAAAGCTATTTATAAATTTGTTTCATCGACATTGGCAAAATGGTAAAGTTCAAGACATGTACACAAAAAAGTCACAAGATTATTTACGATCTATAGGAATAACAATTAAAGAGGCAAAAGAACACACTATAAAGCATATTTCTAGTGATAATTTTTATCGAGGCCCCTCAAAGCACCATGTTCTTGATTGTGTTCAAGTATGTGAATTTGGTGTAAATTATCATGGAGAAGAGATATATGTTAAAATTTCGTGCTCTGAAAACGACGGTGCCTGTATGTCTTTCCACCCTCCGGAAAGAGCAATGCAGTTTCCACTTAAAAAAAGGCGGTGAAATAAGATGGTGAATAATACATCCATTTGTTGGGAATGTGGTAAAAAGGGGGAATTTAAATTTGTTGAGATAGAAGAGACTAGTGAAATCAAGGATGAATTTATAACTAGTCTCCATCGGTACTACGAGTGTCCTAATTGTGGAGAGCTATTTGCTCCATTCGATGATCCTGATTATAATATTAGAATGGATTTCGATTCTTATAGAATCCAGAAAGGTTTTTTGAACACAAATGAAATAATAGAGATAAGAAAAAAATATTCTCTTTCTCAAAGAGATTTTGCTGAAATATTGGGGATTAGCTATTCTACAATATCGAGTATAGAAAACGGTTCGTTGCATAATCAATATCAGGATAGTCTTTTCACAATGTCTTCACAACCAATCGCTTTTTATGATTTGTTGCAAAAAAGAAAAAATCTTTTATCTGATGAAAAGTTTGCGAAAGTATCTGAAGCTGTGGAACATCAAATAATGGAAGAAGAGAAAATTCATAAAGTGTGGGTTGCAAAGGTCGATAAAAAAATAAGTCTTTTGCATGATAGACAAAACGAAAGAATTAGAATGCTCAATATGATAAAGCGAGAACAAGAGCATCTTTCTAAAAAGATATATAGTAAAGATATTGAGAGGAGTACGACAAGTGGACTTATCAAAACTGCTTTTCAGCCATTGTTCTCTAAGTGAATTAAGTTTTAAAGAAGAATGCTATATAGGGAATGAGCAAGGAGAAAATGGTGTTGGAATCTCATTAGAGTTTGCAACAGATGCTGAAACATCTAAAAATTTAAAAATAACAGCTTCCCTTAGAGTAACAAATCCTGAAACAGGCATAGCTTTTTTTATAATGACAATTGAGGCCTACTATAATAATGATCTAAATGAAAAAATTAATGTAGAAGAATTTTCAGATGAAGATAAACAATATCTTACATTACCAATTTGGAATGAGGCATCTTATTTATTTTCAGTAATAACGAAAAGTGCATATAAAGTACCGAACATAATTGATTTTGCAGAAGTTTTGCAAGATTTAACGTTTGATGATGAATAGAGTAATAACAAATAGATACCAGGCTGTCT
>DAIDKD010000082.1 GCA_027451065.1 Bacillaceae bacterium
GTGTTGTTTCAGGATTTTCTCGTGCGCTGCCGCATCGAGGGGCTGGGCAGCGCGGCACCTGATCTCAATAATTTCAAGCGCATGCTCACCCGGGCCCGCGCCGGCATCAGCGCCGAAATCGCCGAAGACGAGGCCTGGCGCGATGTTTTGGCCCGCGCCACCCTGCTGCCCGGAGAGGTATCGGTCTAGCTATTATTCTTTCAATCGTAACTTGTGGTATCTATACAATTTATTGGACGTACAAGATTTTTGAAGAAACGAGAATTCTTAGCAAGGATATGGAGGGAAGTGCCGGTATGGACTTACTTCTCACTTTTGTAACTTGTGGTATTTACGGATTCTTCGCTATCTATAAGGCTAGTTCCCGTATGTATGAAGTAGAAGTTGCACGAGGTAGCGCTGCTAGCGATGATGCTATTCTTATTACCATTTTATATGCTTTTGTTGGAGTGGTATCATTAGCGATTATTCAATCAAAAATAAATAAATATGCAATATAGCCTTGTGTAATGATGTACTTGAAAAATCTTTTTTCTGATAAATATTATCCTGTTATTGTATTTGCTGTGGTTGGAGTCATAGGCATCATGTTCAATATTATTTTTGGGGAAAGCATTTGTCTATTTACGCAAATACTTGGTATTCCTTGTCCTTCATGTGGAATGACAAGGGCATATCTATCTTTGTTTCAGTTAGATATAAAAGGAGCATTTTGGTATCATCCACTAGTTCCTGTTCCGATTCTTATTTGCATATTATCTTATTATCGAAAGCTTAGTAGTCGGATAATTTTCATATTTATCGGATTATTTATTTTTGTCTGGATTGTACGAATGATTCTCCTGTTTCCGAATCAAATTGAACCAATGATATTTGACGGAGAGAGTATTGTTCCTACGGTTTTTTCTAGATTTCGTGTGCGATAGTGAGAAGTGGAAGGATAATCAAGGGGGAAAGCCCTGTTGGTTATCCTTTCCTACTTTTTAGCAGAAATGCAGTGTTTGTTTTTTTTTACATAATTGTTGCTTTTGTTGTATAATGATTGGAGAATAATTTTACAAAGGATGGTAGAAGAAATATGTGTGAAAAAGAAACTGAATTATTAGATTGTTTGGCGCAAAACAGTCGCCTTCCGATAGATGTAATTGCAAAGATGATAGATGTAAGTGAAGAAGAAGTCAAAGAAATGATGAAAAAGTTAGAAAATGAGCAGATAATCGTTCAATATACAACGGCTGTAAACTGGAATGTTGTAAAAAGGGATGAAATATTAACAGCGATGATTGATGTGAAAGTAACACCTAAAAAAGGAGTCGGATTCGACTCCATTGCTGAGAAAATTTACCGCTATCCAGAGGTGAAATCTGTTTATTTAATGTCTGGGACTTATGATTTATCCATTGAGGTAGAAGGAAAAACAATGACTGATATTGCAACCTTTGTTTCGCAAAAATTATCTACATTGGATTCTGTTATTTCCACAACGACTCATTTTATTTTGAAGAAATATAAGCACGATGGAATTATTTTAGATGCAGATGATGATGATCATAGAATTGTGGTGACACCGTAATGGAATTTACACTATCGAATACCGTAAAAAACTTAGAACCATCAGGCATTCGTCGCTTCTTTGAATTGGCTTCTTCTATGGATGAGGTTATTTCTTTAGGAGTCGGTGAGCCAGATTTTGTTACACCATGGCATGTAAGAGAGGCGTGTGTAGAATCACTTGAAAAAGGATATACAGCTTATACGGCTAATGCTGGATTACTCTCTTTAAGAGAAGCTGTTGCAGGCTATATGAGAAATCGTTTTTCTGTTTCTTACGATCCAGGCTCGGAGGTGCTTATTACAGTTGGCGCCTCTCAAGCGCTGGATGTAGCTCTCCGCACGATTATCAACCCAGGAGATGAAGTGCTCATTATTGATCCAAGCTTTGTTGCCTATGGACCATTGGTGACATTGGCAGGAGGTGTACCAGTACGGGTTCAGACTTCGGGAGAGAATGGATTTAAAGTGACGGTTGAACAGTTGGAGCAGGCTGTAACGGAGAAGACGAAAGCAGTGTTGATTTGTTTCCCTAATAACCCTACTGGAACAATGTTGGACAAAGAAGAATTACAAGCTATCGCAAATTTTGTAAGAAGACACCATTTACTTGTGTTATCAGATGAGATTTATGCAGAACTATCATATGATGAAGCATATCATAGTTTTGCTTCTATTGAAGGAATGTGGGATCATACAATTGTTATTTCCGGATTCTCAAAAGGGTTTGCGATGACTGGCTGGAGACTTGGATTTATCGCAGCACCGGAATGTTTGCTAGAAGGAATGCTGAAAGTTCATCAATACTCTTTAATGTGTGCTCCGACGATGTCACAATATGCTGCTCTTGAAGCATTGAAAACTGGTAGTCAGGATGTAGAGGAAATGAGGAGAAGCTATAAAAGGAGAAGAAACTTTTTAGTGAAATCATTGAATGAAGCAGGTTTGACATGTCATTTACCAGGTGGGGCATTCTATGCGTTTCCTTCCATTAAAAGCACAGGCTTATCTTCAGAAGAATTTGCAGAAAAACTTTTGATGCAGGAAAAAGTAGCAGTTGTTCCAGGGAATGTTTTTGGAGAGTGCGGAGAAGGATATATACGCTGCTCTTATGCTACATCTATGGAACAACTTATTGAAGCGATGAATCGGATAAATAAGTTCATCCAGAGTTGAACCAGGTATTAAGTGCTATAAAGTTGTTGTTGGGCTGTGGGAATTGGGTACTTTTGCTCATTTCCCACAGCCTGACTATTGAAAAAGGGTGATGATGAAAGTGAAAGTAACAATTTCGGATATTGCAAAATTAGCAGGAGTAGCGAAAAGTACAGTATCACGTTATTTAAATGGCGGTTATGTAAGTGAGGCGACGAAGCAGAAGTTAGATAAAATCATAGCCGATACAAAATATGAGCCAAATAGTTTTGCTCAAAGCTTAAAAGCAAAAAAAACAAATTTAATAGGAGTTATTATCCCGAGGTTCGATTCCTATGCTACCTCACGAATGTTAATTGGAATAGACGAAGGGTTGAAGGAGCTAGGGTATCAAATATTGGTTGCCAATACTAGTCAAAAGCTGGAAAGAGAAATTGAAAATATTTATAGTCTTGCAAACCAAAAAGCAGCTGGTATTATCATGCTTGCGAAACAAATAACAGAGGAGCATATAAAAGCGGCAAAATCTGTGGATATCCCCATATTAATTGTGGGACAAGAAGGTGAAGAGCTTCATTCTCTTGTCTATGCTGATGCTCAATCTGGATATGATATAGGGAAGTATGTGACAAAGTGTGGTCATAGAAACATTTGTTATATAGGGGTGACAGAAGAAGATGTAGCGGTTGGAGTAAGGAGAAAAGAAGGATTTGCAAAGGCAGTTGAAGAAGAGAAAATTGATAATGTTTCCTATTACGAGAGTAGTTTTTCCATTGAAGGTGCTTATACAACTGCTACATCAATATTGAAACAAAATTCAGCAACTGTTTTTGTATGCGCTACAGATAATATTGCGTTAGGAACAATCAAAGCTATCCATCACCTTGGACTCAAAATCCCTGAAGATATTTCAGTTACAGGATTCGGTGACTATGATGTTGCAGATATTATCGAACCTAGCTTAACAACCATTCACTACCCTTATAAAACAGCAGGAGGAACTGCTGCAAAAAAAATAGTTCGAATGATTCAAGGAGAATCTGTAGAAAAACTCACTAGCATTCCATGTTATTTGGTAGAAAGAAAGAGTGTGTACAGGAGTAGAAGGAAACAAGAATAAACAAGGTTCTTGCACCTTAGAATTGTTAGGATTATATGCTTGTTAACGGCCTCCTATCTTTTTGTTTTTAACAATGTTATACTAGTTTTAAATGAGAGTGGAGGTTCTATAAATGGATTTGGAAGTACTTATTAATCAACATCATAATCAACTTAATGAGAATGATCTAGCTATCATTACTTATATTTTAGAGAACCTAGAAGAATGCCGATCTTTAAGTATTATTGAATTATCCGAAAGATGTCATACTTCTAAATCATCTATTCATCGTTTAACAAAAAAGTTAGGTTTTACGGGATTTAGTGAATTTAAATACAGCATGAAAAGCACGCCTAATCGATTCTTACCGAGTAAAAGTTTGATAGATTTGCAGAAAGAGGACATCGAAGCAACTTTAAAATTAATGAAACAATCAGATATTGGCAGTATCGTAAAAAAAATGTACCAAGCAGAACGAATCTTTGGATTTGGAACGGGATGGGGACAGCGTATTGCTCTAAAAGAACTTAGCCGAAACTTAATGAGTGCAGGGAAGCATATGTTTGTCATGCCTGCCACGGCAGAATTCGAATTAAGTGTGTCAACAATTACGAAAGATGACTTTGTCATTATTATTTCTTTAAGCGGAAATACAAAAAAGCTAGAGAAAATCCTTAAAATTTTAAATGTAAAAGAGGTGCCGATTTTATCTATTACATCCTTTCAAAATAACTATTTAGCACAAGTGTCTCCGTACAATCTCTACTATCAAACCACTTTACTATTTCAAGAGAAATCACATGAAGCTGTGTCATTTATTACACTACATATGGTTTGTGACGCTTTATATCGTGAATATATAACATATCGGGCATACTGTGAGATGAAGGAAGAAAGCAGTGGATGATTATATTTATCATGATTTCTAAGTGATGGCAAGGTATAGATGGGGCAATGCTCGCCTTTTTTCTACCTTGCTTTCGTTATGCTTTTTAAATAGTTTATTAAATTAACGAAAATGAAAAAATTCCCACTCTTTGGGAAAAAGAACAGAAAATGAAGCCCTTTCACAATAGTACTCTATTATATTGTAATACGATTTTTTGAATAGTAGAATGTACATATAACAAATGAAAGAGAGGGGAAACAATTATGATGGAAAAGATTCAAAGGTTTGGCGGAGCGATGTTTACGCCTGTGCTATTATTTTCTTTTGCTGGTTTAATGTTAGCGATTACTATCGTTTTTACCAATCCGATGTTAGTAGGAAGTATTGCAAATGAAGGTACGATTTGGCATAGTTTTTGGTCTATTGTTGAGAGTGGGGCTTGGACTGTTTTTAATCAAATGGAACTTTTATTTGTAATTGGTTTACCTCTTGGGCTAGCTAAGGTGGAACAAGGAAAGGCGGCTATGACAGCCGCGGTTACTTACCTTACCTTTAATTATTTTGTAGGAGGTATTTTAGAGCATTTTGGGCATCATTTAGGTGTTGATTATTTTGGCGAAATTGGTGCAGGTACAGGGTTAAAGGAAATCGCAGGAATTCGAACATTAGATACAAGTATAGTAGGCGCGATTGTTATTGCTGCTATAGCTGTATGGATACATAATCGTTATTTCAATAAGAAATTACCTGATTTCTTAGGGATTTTTCAAGGATCTGTATTTGTGTATATGATTGGCTTCTTCTTAATGATACCTGTTGCAATTATCACTGCAATAGTATGGCCTCAAATTCAGGAGGGTATTAACTCTTTACAAGGGTTTATGGCTGCTTCTGGAGTATTGGGAGTATGGATTTATACATTCTTAGAGCGTATTTTAATTCCTACTGGTCTACATCACTTTATCTGGCAACCATTTGTATTTGGTCCAGCTATTATAGATGGTGGGATTCAGCCCACATGGTTTGAGAACTTGAATTATTTTTCTCAATCAACGCAACCGTTAATTGAGTTGTTTCCTGAAGGTGGATTTGCACTTCATGGAATGTCAAAAATTTGGGGAGCGTTAGGGATCTCATTAGCATTTTACTTTACGGCCAGACCTGAAAAACGTAAGAAAGTACTATCAATCTTAATACCAGTTACATTAACTGCAGTATTGACAGGGATTACAGAACCATTAGAGTTTACGTTCTTGTTCATTGCACCAGTACTATTTGCTGTACATGCTGTGTTAGCCGCAACAATGTCAGCGACAATGTTTGCGTTCGGAGTAGTAGGAAACTTCGGTGGAGGGTTAATTGATTTTATTGCTATGAACTGGTTGCCATTATTCAATAACCACTGGGGAACATATGTGACACAGATTATTATTGGGTTTATCTTTACAGGTATTTATTTCTTTATATTCCGATTTTTGATTGTGAAGTTTAATTTTGCAACGCCTGGAAGAGAAGAAGATGGTGGAGATGTAAAACTATATAGCAAGAAAGAATACAAAGAGAAAGTAGCGAAGGCGAAGGAGCAAGGTGCTGAGATTAATGAGTTTACTGAGCCTGCGCTGGCTTATATTGAGGCTTTAGGTGGCGCTGACAATATTGCTGAGGTAAACAACTGTGCGACTCGCCTTCGTGTAAATGTAAAAGACAACTCTTTATTAGCTGAAGATGCTGTATTTAAAGATGTCGGTGCCTTTGGTGTAGTAAGAAAAGGGAATGCTTGCCAAGTTATTATTGGCGGTAGCGTAAGTAATATTCGAGCACAGGTGGATGAAATTCTAAAAGGGCATATTGCGTAAAGAGTAACTAGACTGCCCTTATCTTGAGGGGAGGGGCAGTTTATCTTTTAAATAACTATACTTATTATATTAGGAGGATTTTCATTATGAAGAAGTTTTCAGTTTGTATAGCAGGTGGAGGAAGTACTTTTACACCAGGAATTGTATTGATGTTACTGGATAATTTAGATAAATTTCCGATTCGTACACTTAAGTTTTATGATAATGATGGAGAGCGTCAACAGAAAGTTGCAGATGCTTGTGAAATTATGTTGAAAGAAAGAGCACCTGAGATTCAATTTATAGCTTCTACAGACCCTGAAACTGCATTTACAGACATTGATTTTGTTATGGCACATATTCGTGTAGGGAAATATGCAATGCGTGAGAAGGACGAGAAGATTCCGTTAAAGTATGGTGTAGTTGGGCAAGAAACATGTGGACCAGGTGGAATTGCATACGGTATGCGTTCTATCGGCGGAGTATTAGAACTTATTGAGTATATGGAAAAGTACTCTCCTAATGCATGGATGCTTAACTATTCAAATCCTGCTGCGATTGTGGCAGAGGCTTGTCGCTTATTAAAACCAGACTCAAAAGTAATCAATATTTGTGATATGCCGATTGGAATTGAAGAGCGTATGGCACAAGGGCTGGGGCTGAAATCGCGTAAGGATATGATTGTGCGTTATTTTGGATTAAATCACTTTGGATGGTGGACAGATATTCGCGATAAAGAGGGCAATGATTTAATGCCACGCTTACAAGAGCATGTAGCAAAGTATGGATACGGTCCTTCTCCTGAGATGGTTGATGCAATAGGTGAATCACAACATGTAGATGAAAGTTGGAAGCATACATTTGGTGTAGTAAAAGAGTTTTATCCACTATCACCTAATATGTTGCCAAATACGTATTTAAAGTATTACTTCATGGGTGAAGATGTAGTTGCTCATACGGATCCTGATTATACAAGAGCCAACATGGTAATGGATGGTCGTGAGAAGCATGTGTTCGGTGAGTGTCAAAAGATTGTAGAAAAAGGAAACTCTGAAGGAACTACATTAGAAATTGATGAGCATGCGTCTTATATTGTGGATTTGGCGCGTGCGATTGCCTATAATACGAATGAGCGAATGCTGTTAATCGTGGAAAATAAAGGAGCAATTGCGAATTTTGAGCCAACTGCAATGGTAGAGGTTCCTTGTATTTTGGGAAGTAACGGTGCAGAGCCGATTACGCAAGGAGAAATCCCGCGTTTCCAAAAAGGATTAATGGAGCAACAGGTAGCTGTAGAGAAGTTAGTAGTAGAAGCATGGGCAGAAAATTCATATACAAAATTATGGCAAGCACTCACTTTGTCTAAAACTGTACCGAGTGCAAAAGTAGCGAAGCAAATATTAGATGATTTAATTGAAGTGAACAAAGACTTTTGGCCAGTACTAAAATAATACTTCCTTCTTTAACTTGGTAATGATCTCTAATTAATGGAGAAGGAGAGTAGTGAGTCCGGTACCTTTACACAAAAGTAAGAAAGTATAAGTTTGTCTGGTATCAGCATCTAGACCTTTGTGTCAAAGGGAGGAGGTGCGTTTCTAAATACTTTCTTATTAGAGGAATAGGGGCCGGACTACTTATTGTGAAGTAATTTAGATGAAAGGCAACAATAGAAAGGGGATTTTATTTATGTCGACTTCATATCGCGGTTTAGGATATAAAGAGAAGAGTATACGAATTGTGAATAAAGAAAGATCTTTACAATCAGATGAATTGTTAATAAAGGTACTAGCCTGTGGTATATGTGGAACGGATATCCATATCATTGAAGGAGATAAAGGGTCTGTAGAAACGAAAGTAGATACAATACTAGGGCATGAATTTGCAGGAATTGTAGAGGAAGTTGGCGAGGGTACTTATGGATTTCAAAAGGGAGATTTAGTAAGTATTGACCCTAATATATATTGCCATGAATGTCAGTATTGTAAAAATCACCAATATCAATATTGTGAAAAACTTCAAGCTCTAGGTGTTAATCTTGACGGTGGTTTTTCTGATTATTGCTTTGTTCCATATAAACAAGCATATAAAGTAAAAGGAAATATTTCTCCTAGAGAGGCCGCAATGATGGAACCTATTGCATGTTGCCTGCATGGATTAGAACAGTTGCATATTCAGCCTGGACAGTCAGCTCTGGTGATTGGAGCAGGAGCAATAGGAAATATTTTTGTACAACTATTACAGTCAAGCGGTCTGTCTGTAACAGTTACAGACATTAATACGAAGAAGTTAGAGTATATAAAATCATTAGGAGTCAATAATGTCTATCATGTATCTGGAGAGGGTAGTAAACAGTTTCCGAATGAATTATACGATATAGTGATAGAAACAGCTGGAGCTTCAAGTGAAACGATAGGATTCGGATTAAAATATGCTCAAAAGGGAGCACAGATATTACTATTCAGCGTTCCTAATGAGGAGATCACTATGGATGCCAGACATATATTTGAAAAAGAGTTGAAGATAATGGGGTCCTTCATTAACCCAGGTACAAATGCCAAAGCACTTCAAATGATAGAAAATAAGCAAATTGACGCGAACCAATTAATCACAAATGCTTATAAATTAGAAGACTTTAAAGAAGCATTCGAGGAGGCGAAAAAGCAAGACTCGTTAAAAGTCATCATTGAAGGATCTCACTAAAAATTATGTGGTTATATCCATTAGGAACACTACGTAAGCAAGGCGAATAATAGAGATGGCGAGAGGAGATTTTCAATGTTTTTCATGAAAATCTCCTCTCGCTATTTTAATAGTTCCATTTTTTACATTCAGCTTTCACGAGGCCATTTGTCGCAAAAATATTAATTTTATTTTCATCATTGGTTGGAAATATACGTGATGTCATAACGAATTCCCCGTCATTGATGAAAATTTCGAGTGAAGAAGTATCTGCAAAGATTCGAAGTTTTAAAGAATCTCGTTCATAGGCAATTTGACGTGTCGTTCCATAATCTACTCCAACTTCCATTCCAGATTGGCTTCGATCTAAAATGATTTTTTTGTTGTGAGCATCGTATGTAAGAACGGTTTTCTCGTCATTACCTACACGTAATTGCACCCCTATTTCTTGTGCTTGAATATCAGTGAATTCACATTCTAGCTCATAATGAACGCCTGTTCCAAATTCTATCACATGATTATCTACAATTGTTGATAGACTTTCTTCCTCTCTTCTCAAGTTTTCTAACTCTATAACCGGAACTTGATAGAGACGATTATTGACGATTTTCAGTTCACGTGGCAATGTTAGACAGTGGGCCCATCCGTTTTTATCAGTAGGGTAGTCGATTTCAGGTAACCCCATCCATCCGACTATGATTCTACGACCTTTGTCATCTTCTAGTGATTGAGGTGCATAAAAATCAAAGCCGTTGTCTAATTCACTGAATTCTCCGTGGGAAAATTTGAGTGTTTGTAAATTTAATGTATCCCCAATGATAAAACCTGTTTGATAAATATTTTGATATTTATCTTCTGTCGGTTCTAAACCTTGTGGTGAAAATACTAGAATCCCTTTCCCATCTAGTTCAAAGTAATCTGGGCACTCCCACATGTAGCCGAAATGGTCTAACTCTGTCTGTATTTCACCGAGGAAAGTCCAATCTATAGCGTTCGTTGAGCGATAAAGAACCGTACAACCTGTTTCATTCTGTCGTTGCGCCCCGATAATTGCATAATACATTCCATTTTGTTCCCAAACTTTTGGGTCACGGAAATGATCTGTATAGCCTTCTGGGACATCTTTCATAGCCGGTTCTGGTAATTTTTCAATTTGTCCATCTGGTTTCATGATGGCGATGGCTTGCATCGGGTGGCGTACCCAATTTTCATCGCGATGGTTACCAGTGTACATTAAGTAAAGGTCGCCATCATGCTCAAAGCCACTTCCTGAATAAGCCCCATAGTTTTCGTAATATTGATCTGGTGTAATTCCAACTCCTAGGTCTTGCCAGTTAATGAGATCTGTTGATTTTAGGTGATACCAATATTTAAGACCGTGAACTGGGCCTAGTGGGAACCATTGATAAAAGACGTGATACTCTCCTTGGTAAAAAGCTAGTCCATTAGGGTCATTTAGAAGACCTGTTTTCGGTTGAATGTGAAACGTTTGTCGCCAAGGACACTGAGCGACCTGTTTTTCTAATTGTGTTAATTCATCTATTGTTGCATCCTCTAATTTTCGATATTTCTGTTCTCTTGTCCACTCCATGAAGTTGACCCCTTTCAAAAAATGTTTATGCTTTTCAACGGGGTGTGTAGTGGACATTATTTGCCCATTACACACCCCGTCTAAGTGTTACCTTGTATTAGTGGGGATAAGACCCCTTGCTGATAAAAGTTTCATTTTATCCCGTATTAACGGGCAGTAAGAAAAGGATAACTGCCCGTAAAAACCCGATTGATTCAACTAATTATCAGCGGGAAAGCCACCGGCTGATAAAAGTTTCATTTTATTTATCTAACATTTTGTCAGAATATCCAAATAGCCATGTAAGAATAAATCCTGAAGCAATTGAGATAAGCATAACAAGGATATACAAGAATAACTGGCCATCTAGGTATAACAACATTCCTGGAATTAAAGTGATTCCCATTCCAGTTGCTTGTAATCCAAATAACGCAGCCAATAATCCTCCGATTGCTCCACCAATTAATCCTAAAACAAACGGTTTAACATAGCGTAAGTTCACACCGAAAATAGCTGGCTCTGTAATTCCTAATAATACGGAAACGAATGATGAAACAGATAAAGCTTTTAATTTCTTTGATTTTGTTTTTAATCCGACTGCTAATGCAGCGCCACCTTGAGCAGCCATAGCAGCTGAAATGATTGGGTTAAATACATTGATACCTGTGTCGGCTAATAAACCGACTTCTAATGCATTAAATACGTGGT
>DAIDKD010000083.1 GCA_027451065.1 Bacillaceae bacterium
AGAAAATGTATATTTAGTAAAATAAAGAGGGAGAGGTAGCTAAAAGCCTTGTTGATTCATTTGCAGCAGAACTTGCCATTGATTGATGATAAAGTCCTTTCTATATAAAATGAATGAAAAACAGAAATGTAAGGCTATCAACATTTCTGCGTCCCCTTCATTCAACTATTCAAAAGCAGCCACAAGAGCTTCTCCAGTAACTAGGTTAGATAATTCAACGGCTTCCAATTCCCATTCCGATTTATTCTAAATATGAGCATATACTCGCTGAAAGTTAAGTCTCCATGTTCCGTACTGATGTCGCAAAACATTTCCTTCAATGGCAAGAGGATCTTCTTTGGAGAATAGAAATAAATTATTTTTCAAAAAAAAATAAAACTATTTAAAAACTTTTCTCGAATATATAGATGAGGAGGTATAAAATAGTTGAACAGAAGTTTTTCCTGAGGGATAAGATCCGAGAATGTGATAAGGTTTAATCCCTTAGGTCTTTTTAGCAGTAACGAGATTAGTGAATCTGTTGTTTGAAGCTGGATGAAGGAGGAGACATGACAAAACAATTAAAAAACTGGGTGAAAAAAGTACAAAAAAAGGCAGATCAACATGCGGCAAATGAGATTGTCTCCTTTTATTACCGAGAAATATACGCATACGTATACAAGCAAACGATGAATAAAGAGCTCTCACTGGATTTAACACAAGAAATTTTCATCAATATGCTTACCTCAATCCCCCATTATGATGAGAAAAAAGCATCATTCAGAACATGGCTTTATAAGATAGCCACTTATCGTATTGTAGATTACTATCGTTCCAAGTCATATCGAAATGATAAGATTACTGAATTGGTTGAGGAAGATTTGAGAGATGAAACGGAATTTACCATATCCATTGAAAACAAGTTGGAGGCAGAGAGAATCAATGAGTTTGTCAACCAATTGGACACTAGTAGGCAACAAATTTTTCGATTGAAGATGTATGGAGAATATTCATTTGCCGAAATAGGGAAAATATTGAAAATTCCTGAATCCAGTGTGAAAACCAAGTATTATAGTCTGTTGAAATTAATTAGAAAGCAATTTGGTAAAGGAGGTTCTTTGAAATGAGCGACAAGTTTTTCATCGATTTTCCAAGTGATGAAGAAGTGCAACGACAAATACATACGATAGTTGATAAAGGTTTACCGAGGAAAAAGACCTTTTATCGTACTTTGAAAGAAATGCATCAGCAACTTGGATGGAACTATATTTTTCGTGATTATCGTGAGTTACTACTTATTGGTGCGTTATTTATCTTGTACATGGCTGCTTTCATTTTTAACTTATATCAAATGCAAGATATTAGTATGTATCCAGATATGGATTTCTATGTCAATCGTTTATACGCTTATCTCTTTGTTAGTGCACCACTTTTATATGGAACTATTTCTGTCTTCTCGTTTATGGAGAAAAGGGAGACTTTTGAGACAGAGATGACTTGTAAATACACTGTCTATCAAGTATCTGCTTATCGCATGCTGGTTTTTAGTTTTACAAGTATTTTACTGAATGTGATTCAAATTGCCTTTGTTTCTGTTCTCATACAGGAATTTAATCCAGTTATGGCAATGATGATTTCCTTCACTTCGCTGCTCATTTTCTCACTTGGATTTTTATATGTAACGACCCGCCATCGCTCCAAAATGATGCAGAGTCTAATCATTGTGGGATGGATTTTGCTTAATATTGGAGTTTCAGCGATAAGTACGACGATTTATCACCAACTTTTAATGAATATTCCTTATGTTGTATACAGTGCAGTGATAATAGTAACAGGATATTTGTACTTTAAAAACATGAAAAATTTAGTTGTCGAAAGGAGATTGAATCAATGTTAACAGTACAGGATGTAAGCAAAAAATTTGGAAATTTCGAAGCTTTGAGAGAAATGAATATAGAGTTTAGTAATGGAGTGTATGGTTTGTTAGCGCCCAATGGTGCAGGAAAGACAACGCTGATAAAGATGCTGACAACACTGATCTTTCCAACAGAGGGAGAAATTCTATATGATGGTAAGAACATTGTAGAAATGGGGGAATCATATCGAGAAATATTGGGCTACTTACCACAAGAATTCGGGTACTATAAAAACTATACCCCCACGAACTACCTTTTATATTTAGCCGCATTAAAAGGAATCGATAAGGAGACGGCGAAGGGGCGAATAAAGGAACTGTTGAAGTTGGTTGCTTTAGATGATGTTGCCAATAAGAAGATGAAAAAATTTTCGGGAGGGATGATTCAACGTGTGGGGATTGCGCAAGCCATGTTGAATGAACCGAAAATTTTAATATTAGATGAACCGACAGCAGGACTTGACCCGAAGGAACGTGTTAGATTCCGTAACTTGCTATCAGATCTAGGACGAGATCGAATTGTGATTCTGTCCACACATATAGTGTCTGATGTGGAGTCTATTGCTAATGAAATTATTATGATGAAAGATCAAAAAATTCTGTTCCAAGATACAATCGATAATATTTGTCGTACCCTGAAAGATCATGTTTTTGAAACGACGATTTCTTATGAAGAAATGGGAGATTTTCGCCAAAAATATTTATCACTTTCTGAAAAACAGGAAAATGGAAAGATGAAAGTACGCTTCGTAGCAGATGCAGTGGATAGTGATAGTTGGCAACTAGTTCAACCTAATCTAGAAGATGTTTTTTTACATATTTATCAAGACAAGATATAGGAGGAGAGCAGATGGGGAGGGACATTAGAAAATATGAGTTAAAAAAAATATTTACGTCACCAATTGTTCTCTCATTAATGGGAATATTTCTTATATTTAATGCTGTTCTGATTTTTTCCCAATGGGAGATGAATCAGGAACTTAGGGTTTTGACAAGGATGGTTGAGCGTTACGGACATGAAATCAACGATGAAGCCCTTGCCAACTGGGAGGCTGAGCATGAGAGATTGCTAGAGGAATTGAGTGAAGCTTTAGGTCGGTCGATTACTTCGGCAACATTGATGATGAACAGTGGACGGTTGTTTCTTTCAGATGAAGAAATGACGCAATTGACTGAAATCGCTGTTTTGGAAAGGTATCTTGAATTTGCACCAGAGATTGACGAATATTATCGGAGGCTTGATTTCATAAGTGATGCAGAAAGAAAGATTGTAGGATGGGGTATTAGCGGTGAACTTGCAGATACTGTTCGAACTCATTTTCAGAGATTGCAATTACGTTTGGATGAAGTAATCGATAATCATGAACACATGCACTTCTTTTTTGACGGCTTGGAGTATGAGATGCATAGTTTCTTATTTGGCCGTGTGTTAGGTTCCACTATTTTTGGCATCACAACAATGGGCCTGCTGATTACGTCATTCTTACTAAGCCATGAATTTGATGCGAAAACATACTTGCTTACTTATTCAACAAAATGTGGACGTAAGCTTCAACTAGAGAAATTAAAAGTAGCCCTTATGTCCATATCTGTCATTACTTTAGTGATGGTCTCTGCAACACTGGCTATATATTTTATAGTTTATGATTATTCTGGATTATGGAGTGTTCCAATGAGTTCGGCATTTAAATCAGAAGGGCTGTTCTTTATTATTTCTGCTTGGAACATGACATTTTTACAATATTTACTTGCAGTGATTATGGTTATTTGGATAAGCCAGCTGTTATTTGTATTGTTAGTTTTTTGCTTATCAAAATTCATTCGTAGCGGCTATTTAGTGACAATCACATTTGCTATTATATTTGGATTTGCTCTTGTCGCATCAGGATTTTTACCAATGAGCAGTAATGTAAGGTTTTATGCTGACTTTAATCCGTTCAGTATGATTACGTATTCACAGGCACTATTTTTACTAACGGGGACATCGAATTTATCAAAATATTATGAAATAGCAACAATTGGAGTATGGAGTGTATTGCTAATCATATCAGCACTTTTTTGTTATAGAAGATTTAATAAATCAGACTTGCATTAGGAGGGATGAGGGTGAGAGTTACATTTTATGAATTGCAGAAAATATTCGGGTGGAAGCGGGTATTATTAACAATTATTTTTTGTGTCATCTATTATTTTTTAATGATAGATTTTCAGGTTCATTTTGTAAGTAGAGGTGGTGCGCAATCAGGACATCAATTAGCTGTCCAGATGGTAGAGGATTTTGGTTTAGAGATGGATAGAGAGGAGTTTGTCACTTTTTTAGAGGCAACTGATGAAGCATATGGACGTTTTGATGAGTTACTCCAATCCAATGCTGAGCTACAAGAGTTAGGAGTGACAAGCTTTGATTCTTTGTGGAATTTTTATGTGAATGAACCTTCATTGTCTCAAGAGGGACGTCTCGAAGAAGAATTGAATCTGCTTTTGGAATTAATGGCAAGAAATGTGTTCACTTCTTTCTATGAGTCGAAAATAGAACTAGGCGGTGTTTGGACTCAGGAGCAGTTAGGGCGTGCCAATCAAACAGAATTACAGCAATTACGTCAACAGGAGATTAGGAATAGAGAAGCCCAGTCTATTCTTTCTGAAAGTGTATTTCTCGGCTATCGTCAGATGATCTGGATGACTGCCCGAATGGTTGTTCTCAGTCTTGTGATAATGATATCGCCTATTTATTTAACAGAGCGTCGCAATCGAATGTTTTCTATGCAATATACAACGAAGATAGGACGAAGGCTGTTTCATAAAAAAGTGATCGCTTCAATGATGGCGGCTATGATAATTATCACTATCCAGCTAGGTATCATTTTTGCCTTGTACAGTCGTGAGGGAACAAGTATGTTTTTTCAGGCAGATATTAATTCCTTTCTTGTCGTAGATCATGTCAGCTGGTTGGATATTACGTTTGGTCAGTATATTTTGTTAACCGTTGGATTGGTTTATTTGATTGGACTAATAATGGCAGTTCTTATTCCTTTCTTATCGCGGATATCGCCAAATTATTTAACGGTGATGGGCATTCAAATTCCTCTTGTACTGATTCTTTTTAATAATTTTTTTGAGTATTTGATTTTCATTCCAACAAGTATTTTTTTCCCGCCGTTCCTTGTTCCAGCTCTTTATACAGGATTGATTCTTTTGGTTGTGGTGTTAACAGTCGTTCAGTGGAGGAGAGAAAAGACGGTGGATATAAAAATTTAAGAAAAAGCTAGATTTAGAATTGTTGGCTTAGGAGGAAGTTGAGATGAGAGTACTCTTATTTGAAGTAAAGAAGTTATTCGGATGGAAGCGGATTTTATTAATACTTCTGTTTTGTATATTTTATTATTTTTTCACAATAAATTGGAATCTTCATTTTGTGAATACAGGTGGTGTCTTATCGGAGTATGAAACAGCTGTCCATATGGTGGAAGAATTCGGTGTGTGGATGGATGACGATGATTTTGCAGCTTTTCAAAAGGAGACTGCTGAAGCCTATAGACGATTTGATGAGTTAATTCAAGCTAATACGGAGCTGCAAGAGCTACGAGTGACAACATTTTATCGTCTATTTGATTATTATTGGACGGAGCTAGAATGGTCTGATGAAATTCGTCATGAGGAAGAAGTGAATCTAGCTTTGGAATTAATGGCCAGAAGGATGAATATTGCTTTCTTTGAATCAGGACAAGGTATGTTGATCCCAAGTCATAATCAAACAGAGCGACAGCGAGAACGGATAGAAGAACTTGAGAATCGAAAGGAGCAAGCTGTTCTTGATCGTCATGTATTCCTAGGATATCAACTGATGATTGGGAGAGTTGCTGAAATGGTTGTTCTAAGCCTTGTAATGATGATATCACCTGTTTATTTGACAGAGCGTCGTAATCGAATGCTCTCCATGCAATATACAACCAAAGTGGGACGAAGGCTGTTTCACAAAAAAGTGATAGCATCGATAATGGCTGCGAGCCTTATTATTTCTATCCAACTAGGAGTAATTTTTACTTTATATAGTCGCGTTTGGTCAAGTATATTTTTCCCGGCAGATATAAATTCTTTTCTCATCATAGACCATATCAGTTGGCTGGATATAACATTTGGACAGTATATTTTATTAACTGTTGGACTGGTTTATCTAATTGGAATAATAATAGCAGTGCTAATTACTTTTGTATCACGGTTGTTCCCAAATTACATATCGGTGATTGGTGTTCAAATTCCAATTATCATAATCATTTTCACTAGATTGCTTGATTCTTTGATTGTCAATCCAACAAATATTATTTTTCCACCGTACCTTGTTCCATCTCTTTATACAGGCTTAATCTTTTTGGTTGTGGTGTTAATAGCCGTCCAGTGGAGGAGAGAAAAGAAGGTAGATATAAAAATTTAAGAGGATGACTAAATAAGCAAAAAAACAGATTATTTGGTCATCCTTCGTGCAGTATAATAGAAAAAAGATGGATTATATCACTAAACAAAGAAGGTGGAATCCAATCAATGCAATATATGATGGAACCAAGTGCAAATGGATCTTATCCGGATACGAATCAACTTTTTCTGAATCACGCAGTTCACACGATTACTGTCGATGGCCAAGGAAGCCTATCGGTAAAGCCAGACCAAGCGATATTAACGATTGGAATACTTACGGAAAGCATTAAGTATTGTAGGGAGATGAAAGTATGACGGAATTTTGGGAAGCCAGCTTTATAGAAAATCAAAGAATGTGGGGGTTTGAACCGGCAGACTCCGCAATTTTGACAAAGGACTTTTTCTTAGAAAAGAATGTGAAAGATATATTGATTCCAGGGATTGGATATGGCAGAAATGCAAAGGTTTTTTTAGACAATGGAATCAACGTAACTGGGATTGAGATTTCCAAAACAGCGATTGAATTGGCTAGGGAAAATGATCTTGATATTTCAATTTTTCACGGTTCAGTGAACGATATGCCTTTTGATAACAAATTGTATGACGGAATTTTCTCTTATGCTCTTCTTCATTTGTTGAATGAAAGTGAGCGGGAGAAGTTTATTCGAGATTGCTATCATCAATTAAAGCCAGGCGGCTATATGATTTTTACGACAATTTCAAAACAAGCTCCAATGTTCGGGAAGGGAAAAGAATTAGGAAAAGACTATTTTGAGATAATGGAAGGAGTCAAAATGTTTTTTTATGATTCGGACTCAGTTGAACAAGAGTTTGGAAAGTATGGGCTGATTGAAACTTCGGAAATAGCGGAGCCTCATAAAAATATGGAAAATAAGCCTCCATTTACATTTCTCATGATTAAATGTCAAAAAGAAGGATGATACAATCATATAGAAATGGCTACAAATAGCGTAATTGCTTCATTTGTAGCCATTTCTATCTGGCAAAAGATGAAAAAGAAGAAACTTCACAGTATATAAAATTTCACATACTGTAATGGTTTCCAATCACAGTCTATAACATAAGCATAAAGGAAAGAATGAAGTGGTAATGGTGAAATAGAAGATTGGTTTTAGGAAACCATGCTAGATTACCCACGCACATATAGAAGACAATAACATAATTATGTAAACAAGACAGTTTTAATAGACAAAAAGAGAATAGAACTAAAAAAGGGAAGGAAGGAATGAGCTGAAAATTTCACACACCGCAAGGAAGCTTTAATGAAACAAAAACAAAAATAAATAATATCAATACCAATGAACAAAGTATTTTCCGACAAATGAACAAAACACATGTCAACCCCTTTTCACTTGAACGAGAACGTGCGTTTGTGATAGTATAAGAACAAACGTTCTACAGGAGGGATCACATTGCTTTATAAAGATCGCGGGATGAAAAAATGGCAAGGTTTTATTCTTAGCGAACATGGAGCAGCACTTGCAGAAAATAAAAGAAAGCAAGACCAAGTAGTTGAAGAAAAAAGCCAACAATCAGAAAGAGAAATAGGGATGGTTTTGGAGCAAGCCTACAAAAAACATGTAAAAGTGAAAGTACAAGTAAATGTAAAAGAAAACAGCCTGTACAAAAATGATATTGAAGGATTTATTCAAGGATTTGAAGATGACTATATTTTTATTTCCCACAATGGAACAACAGAATCTGTTGAACTTTCGACAATTCGGCATGTAGAAAGTGTTGTGAGTAAAAAATGGTACGAATAGATTATGCTGAGCTGCCCAACAGAAGCATTATCGCCATGGATATTAAATCTTTTTTTGCAAGCGTAGAAGCTGTAAAGTTAGGATTGCACCCATTGCACGCCTATGTCATTGTGTTATCGGGAAAAGAGCGGGCAGGTGGCTTAGTTCTGGCTGCCAGCCCCCTCGTGAAATCAGAATTTGGGATTAAGACTGGTTCACGGAAATTTGAAATTCCCAATTCT
The DNA here is from genome assembly GCA_027451065.1 of Bacillaceae bacterium. Taxonomy (GTDB): domain Bacteria; phylum Bacillota; class Bacilli; order Bacillales; family Bacillaceae_G; genus DAIDKD01. The sequence goes on from DAIDKD010000083.1 coordinate 8,313, forward strand.
TCCAAGTTAATTATTGTTGAGCCACGTATGTCTTTGTATTTAAAAGTGAATGGAATGATTATTGATATTTTAAGGAAATATGTGGCTAATGAAGATTTGCTGGTGTATTCCATTGATGAAATGTTGCTTGATGTGACGAAAAGTCATCGTCTATTTGGTGATACAAGAACGATAGCGAAAAAGATACAAATGGAAATATGGAATAGTCTTAGATTAGTTAGTACTGTCGCTATTGGACCTAATCCATTGATGGCAAAAGTCTGTATGGACATAGAAGCGAAGAAAGTTGAATCCTGTATGGCAGAATGGACCTATGACGATGTTCCGACAAAACTGCAAAAAATCCATCCAATGACTGATATGTGGGGAATAGGGAATAAGACAGCTCGAAAACTGGAATTTTTAGGAATCAGAAGCATAGAAGAATTGGCCAACGCTGATGTAAATATGCTGAAAAGAGTATTTGGCGTGATAGGGGAACAAATTTTTTATCATGCCCATGGTGTTGATTACACAATTCTTTCACAACGCTACATACCCAAATCAAAATCATATGGCAATAGCCAAGTGTTGATGAGAGATTATACGAAGCAGAGGGAGATAGAAATTGTCATTAGAGAAATGGCAGATCAAGTAGCAGCAAGATTAAGAAGGCACGCTGTAGAAGCAGGAGTTCTGCGATTAAATATTGGTTTTAGTCAAGAAATTTTGGAAAGAGGGTTCGCACGTCAACGTATGATGGAGTATAACAACTCAACAAGCAGATTAACAGAAGTTGCTTTGGCAATATTTAGAGACTATTATCGTGGTGAACCAGTTCGAACCATTGCAATCTCTTGCGGAAAAATCAAGGAGAAAGGGGGCTTACAGCTAAGCTTATTTGAAGATCCACTGCGAACCATTCAAAATGAAAGATTAGATCACACGATTGATAAGGTGAGAGAAAGGTATGGATTTACGTCCTTGATACACGCCAGCAGCATGTTACCTGGAGGCACTGCTGTTAAGCGAAGTACGTTTGTTGGCGGACATCAGGGGTAGGAAGAGGTAAATAGTAGACAGTATCAGTTAACAGGAGTGGATATCGGTCAATAAGGATATACAAATGAAAAGTGCCTGTAAATAGCGTAATTCCTCTATTTGCAGACACTTTTTCTCTTAAGCTAAAGTTAGTCTCTCTTCTTTTTTCTGGAAAGGGTGAGGCCTCCAAAACCACTAATAATTGCCATGTAAAATCCTAAATCATAGAGGAATCCGTTGTTATATACTTCGTAAATCCTAATATCATTATTAAAAAAAGAATAAATAAGTGAAAAAGGCGCTATCCATCCATGCCAAACCCCTGAAAAGAACCCGGCAACATTTGTAGGCGAGTTTGTTCCGTCCCCAGGTACACATCCGGATAAAGTTACACAAAATAACACCATCGTTACTAATAACATATTTCTTTTGAATTTCAAGCTTATCCCCCCTAGTAGTATTTCAGATACAAAGGATTAAATAACTCAACTCCCCAACTGATATTGTAATTTTACCACACTAATTGATGAAAGGGGGTAAATCTAAATGACGTAGATGATAGATAAGCCTTTTGGGGATTGAACAAAAGCATTTTTATCTGAATTTGCATATAATACATATATGTACGCAATCATGAGCATCGTTCTATTGATATTTTTAAGTGTGTACATTATAGTGTACATATAGGAGGTGTACCGAATGATTATTACGAACATAACTAACTTTCGGAAAAATATTTTTGGAATGTTAGAACAAACCATTAAATATAACGAACCAGTTCACGTCAGTACGAAGGCAGGAAATGCTGTGATTATTAGTGAAGAAGACTATAATGGTTTAATGGAAACTTTACATCTGTCATCCATTCCTGGTATGAAAGAACAAATTAAAGAAGGTATTAACACTCCTGTGTCTGAATGCTTGCCAGAAGATGAGGTGGGGTGGTAATGTATGCCATTTTTTACACAAAAGGTGCCAGTAAAGATATTCCAAAACTGAAAAGTGCGAAGTTAGACAAAAAAGTAAAAGTGTTAATCGAGTTACTAAAAGAAAATCCTTTTCAAAATCCGCCACTCTATGAAAAGCTAGTTGGGGATTTGCACGGAGCTTATTATCGGCGGATTAATTTGAAACATCGACTTGTATATGCGGTAAATGAAGAGGAAAAAGCAGTAAAGATTATCAGCATGTGGTCACATTATGAGTTTTAATGGAATGAGGGAAAATCTGTTAGCCTGAAACACATTTATTTCAGGCCAGTTTTGTTTTTTCTTTCTCCCTCGTGATTGTAGCATAGAAATTCCTAAATACATTTTACACGCCTCCATAACATCAAAATATTTATTAAATTTCAATCAATACTTTTCCTGCATATAATGTTGTTTATTAAGATTATATATGAGATATGTTCAATATATTAAGAGATTGATTTTATTGATATAGACTTTCTGTTTTTACGTATGGTAGACTAGGTAAGTATGAAAAAAAGAGATTTGGAGCATAAACATGGAGATTCTTGCAGCAATTATTTTAGTTGGAATATATAGTTTGAAATCTGTCGTAATGATTATACCCGCTCCATTGTTGTACATCAGTGCAGGTGTTTTATTTCCTCCTCATTGGGCCCTCATCGTTACCTACCTAGGTCTCCTTTGCGAATTCAGACTCGGCTATTTAATTGGGAAGCGTTCTGGAAGAGAAAAAATAGAGAAGTTGATGGATAAAAATAAAAAATTGAAGCAATTTCTTGAAATGAATGAAAATAGAGGTTCCATATCTTGTTTTTTCACAAGATTAACTCCATTGCCATTGGATTTTGCTAGTATGTTTTTCGGCGCGATTGGCGTTCACTATCCAGTGTTTATCATTTTCTCGTTATTAGGTGTGACACCAAAAGTCATTCCTTTTGTACTTATGGGAGATGCCGCCTCTAATCCACTTTCTAAGGAATTTCTTGTTCCTTTCGCTATCAGTGGCACAATTGTTTTTTGTGCTTTGGCAGTCTATCAGCGATACCAAAGGGAAGAGAAAGATTCTGTAGAAGGTAGTAAAACATACTAAGGCTAGGTCAATGACCTAGCCTTAGTATGTTTTATCTTACATGAAACTCATCTGGATTCGGTCCAACTCGCTTATCTACATTCAAAGCGTCGA
>DAIDKD010000084.1 GCA_027451065.1 Bacillaceae bacterium
TATGACTGCCTTTGTCATGTCAGCTTCATGGCTTGGTTTTCACCAACCGAAAATTCATCTCCCGTCTTCATTGGGCTTCGCTCTGCACATATAGAGGAGGGAGGATTTTTTTTCGGAAAAAAATGTTAAATTCGAATCAAGATACTGATGCTACGAGATAAAGAAAGCACTTTCAAACGAAGGGAGAATATGTTAATATTACAGTTAGAAATATAAAGCACAATAATGGAGGTATGCAGATGAAATAGACAGAAATAATATTAACTAGATAAGAGGAATAGTTTATTTCTTTATTATCTTGATTTTTAATCTTTGTTACATTATCGACAGTGCTTCTTTTCGTGTTTTGAAAACTATTAAAATAAAATAGAGAATGAAGGCATGGGAGTATGTTGCACTGAAGAAACAAAGAGGTATGAAGGAGGAGCGAGGATGTATAAAGCAATTATAGTTGAGAATGATCCGATGGTTGCAATGATTATCCAGCAGTTTATAGAGAGGTATGGGGGCTTTCAAGTAATTGCATCTGTAAGGAATATCAATGCCTTACGGGGAATTTTAGAAAAAAATGTACCGGATTTAATTTTACTCGATGCTCACTTACCAGGAGAAACAGGAATTGAATTTTTACAGGATTTACGCCAAGACCAGATTTCAGTCGCAATTATTATAATCACAGCATTGCATGATATAGGGACGATAAAAAAGGCACTAGAGCTTGGTGTAATAGATTTTTTAATTAAGCCATTTACTTATGAAAGATTTGAAATGGCAATTAATCATTTCATACAATATCATTCGTTTACGACAGATGTAGAAAGAGCGAATCAGGAAACATTGGATCAGATAATTATAAGGAACAGTGGAATGCCATCTTTCAATTCTGATGAGAGAGACATTGCGTCAGTACTTCCGAAAGGGGTTTCAAAGATAACATTAAAACGAATTCTTAAGGCTACTATGGAGCAGAATTATTATTTTTCGACTGAAGATATCGCTAAAGAGGTGAAGTTGTCACGGATATCCACGAAAAAATATTTGCAGTTTTTACATAGCCTTGGTTATTTAAAGACAGAGATGAAGTATTCAGCAGTTGGAAGACCAACTACGGTTTTTCGCCTGGTTCCAGAAAAGGAGTATCTAGTCGCTCCTTTTAAATAAAAATATGTATAAACAAGCGTCATTTCTTCACAGAATGGTTGTGACAAGTGACACTTTTTGTACATATTTTTTGTGGAAATAGATTTATAGTATGTGCAATGTAAAATACTTCATACATATGGTTATCTACTTCTTAAAAAAGTCAATAAACTTTGTTTCGATAATTACATATTGGTTACTTAACTTACGAATTATAGAAAAAGATTAATTTATCTATGATAATAAAATATGAATAGTGATTCATTTATTCATAGAAGTAGAGGAAGTTAAGCTGATGATTTAGTAGAGTTTTGCAATTAATATCAAAAATAAGGGTAGGAGGGATGAAAATTGAGTGGTAATAGTCTTCATTCGACAGAAACAATTGTAATTGGTGCAGGACCGGGAGGATATGTAGCAGCGATACGTGCTGCACAGCTCGGTCAAAAGGTCATGATTGTTGAAAAGGAAAATATTGGAGGAATTTGTTTAAATGTAGGTTGTATTCCTTCAAAAGCTTTGATTACAGCTGGACATCATTATCATAAGGCACAACATTTAGATGTGTTTGGCATTAATGTTCCGCAAATAGATGTAGATTTTTCAAAGGTACAGGTCTTTAAAGAAGGCGTTATCAAAAAACTAACAGATGGAGTACGTACATTGCTAAAAGGAAATAAAATAGAGGTGGTGAAGGGTTCTGCGACGTTTATAGATACGCACACAGTGAGAGTTTCTAGTGGCGAGGGCGAACAAACCATCAGTTTCAGAAATGCGATAGTGGCAACAGGATCTAGCCCTATTGATTTACCTTTTTTGAAATTTTCGGATCGTATCATTGATTCAACGAATGCTTTAAATCTAACGAAAATACCAAGGAGTCTGATAGTTGTCGGTGGCGGGGTCATTGGAATTGAGCTAGCAGGTGCTTATGCAAATTTTGGTTCGAAGGTAACAATTTTAGAGGGACAGAATGATATTCTTTCCGGTATGGATAGTAAGATTACTTCTATTATCAAGCGGAATATGAAAAAGAAAGGTATTGAAATTTTTGCAAACACTTACATAAAAGAGGGGAAAGAAGTTGGAGAAATTGTTGAGGTCAAATTTGAAATTAATGATGAAGAAAAAACATTACAGTCTGAATACTTACTTTTAAGTATCGGAAGAAAACCTAATACTGATGAAATCGGATTGGAACAAATTGGTGTTGAGAAGGAGGAAAACGGATTAATTAAAACGGACAGACAATGCAGAACTACTGTACCCAATATATTTGCAATCGGTGATATAGTAGCTGGACCAATGCTTGCTCATAAAGCATCTTATGAGGGAAAAATAGCATCAGAAGTAATTGCTGGTAAAAAGTCAATCATTGATTATACCTGTATACCAGCTGTTGTTTTCTCAGAACCGGAGATTGCTGTCATAGGTGAAACTGAAGAAAGTGCAAAAGAGAAAGGGATTGCAATTCAAAGTGCTAAATTCCCATTTGCTGCTAATGGGAGAGCGATTGCACTTGATGAAACAGACGGTTTCGTTAAATTAATTGTAAGAGAGGATAATGATATTGTAATCGGTGGTCAGATTATTGGAGCAGGTGCTTCAGATATGATTGCGGAAATTACACTAGCAATTGAATCGGGGTTAACTGCTGAGGATTTGGCATTAACAATTCATGCTCATCCAACGCTGGGAGAAATTGTAATGGAAACAGGAGAAGTCGTATCAGGCAATCCCATCCATATTATAACATAGCAATTTGAATGGGATTGAGTTTTCTCTTTTGCAATTAAAGAAAGCGCTTTTATTTATCCGGTAACTCTATAATACTAGCGTACAAACAATTTAAGGAGGGAATACAATTGACCAAAAAACAATCAATATCCTTAATCTTAGCATTTGCAGCATTTTTCATCATCATATTACTTCCGAATCCAGCAGGATTACCGATTGCAGGGCAAAGGGCACTTGCTATTTTGGCATTAGCAGTCATTATTTGGATAACAGAAGCTGTAAGCTACCCGGTAAGTGCTGCTCTAATTGTTGCGCTTACTGCATTATTCATTGGTACAGCACCGACTATAGCAGATCCCACTGTTACATTTGGTAGTGGCGGGGCATTAGGACTAGCGTTAGGTGGATTAAGTAGTACAGCAGTAGGTCTTGTAGCAGGAGCGCTATTTATTGCTGCTGCAATGGAAATAACCGGACTGCACACACGTTTAGCTTTATTCATTATGTCAAAAGTTGGAACGAAAACGAGTAGTTTAGTTTTTGGAACAATTTTGGTTAGTTTTGTTCTCGCTTTTTTCGTACCAAGTGCAACTGCACGTGCGGGAGCAATCGTTCCAATTCTTTTAGGAATTGTATCAGCTTTCAAATTAGGGAAGGACAGTAGGTTAGCAGCTTTATTGATTGTAACAGCTGTTCAATCAATTTCTATTTGGAATATTGGGATTCAAACTGCTGCCGCCCAAAACATGGTTGCACTCGGCTTTATGGAAGAAGCATTTGGGCATGGTGTAACTTGGATGCGATGGTTAATCTATGCAGGCCCGTGGTCAATTATTATGTCAATAATTTTGTACTTTGTAATGAATAGAGTTATAAAACCTGAGCTTGCAGAATTACCAGGTGGTAAAGATATTATAGCAACACAGTTAAAGGAACTAGGAAAGATTTCTCCTAAAGAGACTCGTTTAATTGTTATTTCGTTGGGTTTATTGCTCTTTTGGTCTACAGGTGGAATCCTCCACTCGTTGGATGCAACAACAGTTACCATAGTTGCTGTAGCTATTATGCTCTTACCAAAGATTGGTGTATACACATGGAAAGAGGTTGAAGCGAAAATTCCATGGGGAACAATTCTTGTCTTCGCGATAGGTATTTCTTTAGGCACAATCTTACTACAAACTCAAGGAGCATCATGGTTGTCAGAAAATACATTCGAGGCTATTGGTTTAACAAGCATGCCATTAATTTTCATTATTATGATTTTAACAGTGTTCAATATACTTATCCATCTAGGTTTCGCTAGTGCAACTGCTTTGGCTTCAGTCTTTATCCCAATCGTTATTGCACTTGTGATATCTATGGAACCGACTTCATATAACGGGCCAGGTATTGTACTAATTCAACAATTTGCAATTAGCTTTGGCTTTATATTACCAATAAATGCTCCACAAAATATGCTTGCATATGGAACTGGCTCATTTACAGCAAAAGATTTATTGAAATCTGGTATCCCAATTACGATTATTGGATACATTTTAATTATCATTTTTAGTTTAACTTACTGGCAATGGATAGGCTTGCTATAAGAAAAGTTATTTTTATCTTCACCATTTTGATTGAAACAAACTAGAAGAAAGTGAGGAGAATGGATATGACTACTAATCCATGGAAAGATGTGCATGGTCCAAATGTTGGTTATTTATTGGAACAGTATGACTTGTATAAGACAGATTCAGAATTGGTATATGATAGCCTACGAGAATTATTTGCTACATGGGGAGCACCTTCTTTCGAGGGATATAAAGAAAATGAATACTTATCACAGCAAGAGTCCCCACCATTGATTGTTTTTAATAAAATGAAGAAGCTAGTTTCTGTATTGACGTTAGCAGAAAATATTCGTACAAATGGACATTTAGATGCAGATCTTTATCCATTAGAAAAATATGAATCGTCTGATCGCTTTACATTGGCAGATTATGATTTGTCTGAAGCAGATGTTAGAGGAATTCCTGTAGAACTTATCTGCCCAGAGAAAAAAGGGAAATTAGCCGATGGTTTAGAAGCAATCCAGTATTTAAAGAAAATATATACAGGCAATATTGGCTTTGAATTTCAGCATATTGAGCCAGAAGAAAGAGAATGGTTACAAAACAAAATAGAGAACGAACAAGGTGCCTTAGCTTTCCGTACTGAACATAAAGAAGAGCTATTGACTAATTTGATGAAAGCTGAAGGTTTTGAGCAATTTCTGCAAAAAACTTATGTTGGACAAAAGCGTTTCTCTGTTGAAGGGATAGAAACTCTTGTGCCAGCTATAGAAGAAATTGTCACTTTGTCAGCAGAGGATGGCGTGAAAGATGTTATGATTTCCATGGCTCATAGAGGCCGGCTGAATGTTCTTACCCATATACTTGAAAAACCATATGAAGGGATGTTTTCCCTTTTCCAACATTCCACGTGGGAAAATGATAATCCTGATTTTTCAGAAACAATTGGTACTACTGGTGATGTGAAGTATCATATGGGAGCAGTAAAAAAACGCCAAATCAATGGAAATGAAATTAAGGTTACTCTAGCATATAACCCAAGTCATTTAGAATTTGCAGGTTCTGTAGTGGAAGGATACGTAAGAGCGGCACAAGAAGATTGTTCAGCTTCAGGTTATCCAAAGCAAGATTTGCAAAAAGCTCTTGCTCTTTTAATACACGGAGACGCTGCTTTTCCGGGACAAGGTGTTGTCGCTGAAACTCTAAATTATTCAAGAACAAGTGCATTCCACACAGGCGGCACGATTCATATTATTGCAAACAATCGGATTGGCTTTACGACCGAGAGTGAAGATTCAAGATCAACAGGATATCCGAGTGATCTAGCGAAGGGATTTGATATTCCTATTATTCACGTAAATGCTGATGCTCCCGAGTCATGTTTAGTTGCAATGCGTATTGCTTTTGAATATCGTAAGCGATTTCACAAAGATGTTTTAGTAGATTTAATTGGATATAGACGTATGGGCCATAACGAAATGGATGAACCAATGGCTACAAATCCCGTGACATACAATATTATTCGTAATCATCCAACCATTACAAAAGTATACAAGAAGCAGTTGATAAATGAGAAATCATTAACGGAAGAGCAAATGAATGAAATAGAAGAAGCTGTACTAGCAAGATTTAAAGAAGCTTACGAAAATATTGATAAAGAGCAATCAGAAGTAAACTTTATATCCGAATTGCAAAAATATCATGAAATTCCAAAAATTGATACAGCGGTCGATAAAGCGACTTTAACGCAAATGAATGCAGAGCTACTTGAATGGCCTGAAGGTTTCAACGTCTTCGGGAAGCTACAAAAAATATTAAATCGTAGACTGGGAGTTTTTGAGAACAATGGAAAAATTGACTGGGCGCATGCTGAAGTATTGGCATATGCATCGATATTGAAAGACGGTACACCTATTCGCATTACTGGACAGGATTCAGAACGTGGTACCTTCTCACATCGAAATATCGTCTTGTCAGATGAAAAAACAGGAGAAAAGTACAGCCCGTTGCATAAGCTAAGTACATCTAATAGATCTTTTTCAGCTCATAATAGCTCACTTACAGAGCTTGCCGTACTAGCTTTTGAGTACGGATATAGTGTAATGGCACCAGAAACCCTTGTATTCTGGGAAGCACAATTTGGAGATTTTGCTAATGGTGCTCAAGTGATTATTGATCAATTTATTTCTTCAGGCCAATCAAAATGGGGGCAAAAGTCAGGTCTAGTTATGCTATTACCTCATGGATATGAAGGCCAAGGACCGGAACATTCGAGTGCAAGATTAGAGCGTTTTCTACAGTTGTCAGCTGAAAATAACTGGACGATTGCTAGTCTGTCGTCTTCAGCACAGTATTTCCATATTTTAAGAAGACAAGCATCGATTTTGAATACTGATGAAGTAAGACCACTAGTGTTGATGGCACCAAAAAGCTTACTGCGACATGCTTCCGCCGCTAGTTATATCGGAGAATTTACAAATGGCCAGTTCGAAGCAGTTGTTGAGCAACCTGGTCTAGGCTCTAATCCAGAGAAAGTCGAACGCATTGCTTTTTGTACAGGTCGTTTAGCTGTAGAGCTATCTGATTGTGTAGTGGATGTAAATGGTTTAAGTTGGTTAGATATTATTCGAATCGAAGAATTATATCCGTTCCCTGCGGAAAAGATTAGTAAAATAATTGGCAAGTACAAAAATCTTAAAGAAATTGTTTGGGTGCAGGAAGAACCAGAAAATATGGGTGTGTGGAATTACATCTTCCCTAAATTGCAAGGGCTTGCCCCAAAAGGTATCCCAGTTTCATATATAGGACGTCCTGAGATGGCCAGTCCGTCTGAGGGAGATCCACTTATTCACAAGAAAGAACAGCAAAGAATTATTGAAAGTGTATTGACAAGAAAAAGTAAAAATAAAAAAGAAGAAGTCCATTTAATTAACTAACTACTAGACATTAAGAGGGAGTGAATAGAAGATGGCACAAATAGTAGTTCCCGAGTTAGCTGAATCCATCACAGAAGGAACAATTGCGCAATGGCTAAAACAACCTGGGGAGAGAGTTTCAAAAGGAGAGTCGATTCTAGAACTTGAAACTGACAAGGTAAATGTTGAAATCACATCTGATTATAGCGGAGTTATAAAAGAAGTACTAAAAGATGAAGGTGATACTGTGAATATTGGAGAAACAATTGCAATTATCGAGGAAGGAGAAGTAGCTAATCCTGTCCCGCATGTAAGTGAGCTAGAGGTGGCTTCTGACTTAACAAATAAAGCTTCAAATGATGTAATTGCTTCACCTACAGCAAGAAAACTAGCAAGGGAGCAGGGGATAGATTTAACAAATATTTCTTCTGTAGACCCATTAGGAAGAGTTCGTCAACAGGATGTTACAAATTATACTCCTGGAAATTCGTCAACTGTGATAGCTAGTCCAATAGTGGAGCCACAAGTTATACAACAGCAGACTACTACCGAAAGCAAGCCTGTTGAAAGAAGAAAAATGTCTCGTCGCCGTGCAACGATTGCCAAAAATCTTGTAGAGGTTCAGCATACTGCAGCAATTTTGACAACATTTAATGAGGTTGATTTAACAGCCGTTATCAACTTAAGAAAAAATAGAAAAGATTCTTTTTTAGAGGAACATGATGTGAAATTAGGTTTTATGTCATTTTTCACAAAAGCAGTTGTTTGTGCATTGAAGGCTTATCCGCTACTAAATGCAGAAATACAAGGAAATGAATTAGTTGTGAAGAAATTCTATGATATCGGTATTGCAGTTTCGACTAATGAAGGTTTAATCGTACCAGTAGTGAGAGATGCCAATCACTTAAGTTTTGCTGAAATCGAGAGGGAAATTGGAAATCTTGCGAAAAAAGCCAGAACCTCAAAGCTTACACTTTCAGACCTTCAAGGTGGTACATTTACGATTACAAATGGTGGTACATTTGGTTCCCTAGTCTCTACACCGATTCTAAATGCTCCACAAGTAGGGATTTTGGGAATGCATACAATTCAAAACCGACCTATCGCTATCGACAATGAAAGAATCGAGATTCGTCCAATGATGTATCTTGCACTTTCATACGATCATCGAATTGTAGACGGAAAAGAAGCGGTTGGATTTTTAGTAAAAGTAAAACAACTACTTGAAGATCCAGAAAAATTGCTTTTAGAATCATAAAATTAATCTACCATCATGCTAAAATATATAGCTTATGGCGTGCTGTACCGTCAAATAGAGGAAATAAATAGGCGCCGTGGCTTTTCAATACGAGGAGGCATAATATGAATATTCATGAATATCAAGGGAAAGAAGTCCTTAGACAATATGGAATAACTGTTCCAAACGGGAAGGTAGCATTCACTGTTGATGAAGCAGTAGAAGTAGCACAGCAACTTGACTCAGAAGTAGTTGTTGTGAAAGCGCAAATTCATGCTGGTGGTCGTGGAAAGGCTGGTGGGGTCAAGATTGCAAAAAACCTTGATGAGGTTCGCAAATATGCAAAAGAAATTCTTGGAAAAGTCCTCGTTACACATCAAACGGGTCCAGAAGGAACAGAGGTTAAACGGTTATTAATTGAAGAAGGATGCGACATTCAAAAAGAATACTATGTTGGGTTAGTATTAGATCGAGCAACTTCTCGCGTTGTACTCATGGCCTCAGAAGAAGGTGGAACAGAAATTGAAGAAGTCGCAGAAAAAACACCAGAAAAAATTTTTAAAGAGGAAATCGAACCACTTGTCGGTTTAACTGTATTTCAAGCGCGCAGAATGGCATTTAATATTAATATTCCAGCGGAGCTTGTTGGTCAAGCCACTAAGTTTATGATGGCCTTGTACAAAGCATACATCGAAAAGGATTGCTCCATTGCCGAAATAAATCCGCTCGTTGTAACAGGTGACGGGAAGATTATGGCACTAGATGCTAAGTTAAACTTTGATACTAATGCACTGTATCGTCGTAAAGATATTTTGGAGCTTCGTGACTTAGGAGAAGAAGATCCGAAAGAAATTGAAGCATCAAAGCACGATTTGAATTATATTTCTTTAGGTGGCAACATTGGGTGTATGGTAAATGGAGCTGGACTTGCGATGTCTACGATGGATATTGTAAAGCATTACGGTGGAGACCCTGCTAACTTCCTTGATGTTGGGGGCGGTGCTACATCTGAAAAGGTAACAGAAGCGTTCAAAATCATTTTATCAGATCAAAATGTAAAAGGAATTTTCGTCAATATTTTTGGCGGTATTATGAAGTGTGATGTTATTGCAGATGGCGTAGTTACAGCAGCGAAGCAGATCGGCTTACAAGTGCCACTCGTTGTACGTTTAGAGGGAACAAATGTTGATTTAGGTAAAAAGATTCTATCGGAATCTGGAATTGACATTATTGCAGCCGATTCAATGGCTGACGGAGCTCAAAAGATTGTTTCATTAGTAGGTTAATACTGTTTGTGATATCGTCTATATCATGTCCTATCAATTGGTGAGTTTTCTTTAGAAAGGAGAATTTCTAGTGAGTGTATTTATCAATAAAGATACGAAAGTAATTGTTCAAGGAATCACTGGTTCCACAGCTTTATTTCATACGCAACAAATGCTTGAATATGGTACAAAAATTGTTGGAGGTGTAACCCCTGGTAAAGCGGGTACGAAGGTAGCAGGTGTGCCAGTATACAATACAGTGAGGGACGCTATTAAGGCAACTGGTGCTACGACTTCTGTCATTTATGTTCCTGCTCCATTTGCTGCGGATGCAATCATGGAAGCGGTTGAGGCAGAAATCGAGCTTGTTATATGTATTACAGAACATATTCCTGTCCTTGATATGAAAAAGGTTAAGCGCTATATGGAAGGAAAGAATACTCGGTTAGTCGGACCAAATTGTCCAGGTATTATAACTCCAGATGAGTGCAAGATTGGTATAATGCCTGGGTATATTCATACGAAAGGTCATGTGGGGGTGGTATCACGATCAGGTACATTAACATATGAAGCTGTTCATCAGCTAACACAGGCTGGAATCGGTCAGACAACTGCTGTAGGTATCGGCGGAGATCCTTTAAACGGTACGAATTTTATTGATGTATTACATGCATTCAATGAAGACCCGGAAACATATGCAGTCATTATGATTGGCGAAATTGGTGGTTCTGCTGAGGAAGAAGCAGCGGAATGGGTGAAAGAAAATATGACGAAGCCGGTCGTTGGATTTATTGGTGGACGTACAGCTCCACCAGGGAAACGTATGGGGCATGCAGGTGCGATTATTTCCGGAGGGAAAGGAACCGCAGATGAAAAAATTCGAGTTATGAATGAATGTGGTATTGAAGTAGCCGACACTCCGTCAGTTATTGGTAATACATTGATTAAAGTACTTAAAGAGAAAGGTCTGTACGAAAAATGTAAAACACACTAGAGGCGCTGTGAAAGCATTCCTGCGAGAGTGTAATATTAACCGTGTAAGTAACTAAACCTAGGTAACAGTTACTTCACGGTTTTTCTTTTGTGCTAAAATGATAGAAAGGAGTGTTGTACGATAGCTAGAAAGAAAAGAAATCCAGAATCTGTGAAGTTAGCTGAATCCATATTGAATGACTACCTGAAAAGGAGAATGCAGCTCTTTTCAGGTAGTCTATTCTTTTTTATTTTAATTTTTACTATGCCTATTAGGCAATTAGAAGATTAAAAAAGGCATTGGACACTTAGTTGGGATAATCATAAACTTATAGAAAGTGAGCTACCGAGAACTCATGTTTTTCTCAATTGTCATCTATGGAACAAGTCCCAATAGTTATTATGAGGAGCTTTTTAAAAGAAAACTTCTAGGTATCGGGAAAAAGGCGATGTTTGCGCAAACAGGCGAATCTGGAATAATTTCTCAATCGCTCACAAATAAGGACTGTGCTGTCATTATTTCCTATTCAGGCAATAATCCTG